>DAOWDR010000220.1 GCA_030638935.1 Desulfobacteraceae bacterium
CGGTTTCAGGAAAGATCACTGCATGGGGCATGGATTCTACCAAAAATGCGTCATAGGCATAACAGGCCAGTTCTTCTTTGCGGTCCAGATATCGTTTTTCCGTGACAACGCCAATAAGCTGCCCCTTTACATGATCGGGTATATGATCTGGTATAAAATCGGGTACATGAGCAGGTATGGAATCTGGTATTTCATGGGGTGTTTTAATCTCGGTCATTTTAATTTGGGACATTTCAATTTTGGACATGGGGGGAGTACTCCTTAACTATAAATCCACCCGGGCAGTGCCAGGGAGATCCAGGGGATATAGGTCACCAGCATCAGGCAAACCAGCATTATTGCCAGAAAGGGCAGTACGCCCATGGCAATCTTCACCATGGGTTGTTTGGTAATGCCCGAGGCAACAAATAAATTAAGTCCGAATGGCGGGGTCAGCATGCCCATCTGGATGTTTAACACCATTACGATGCCAAAGTGGACAAGATCTATACCATATCGGTTCAGGGTTTCTAAAAACAGGGGGGCCAGTATGAGCATGGCAGAGACATCATCCATGAAACAGCCCAGGATGAGAAATAAAATATTTACCGTGAGCAAAAACATCCAGGGACTGTGGATATGCTGGATAATAATATCGGCCAGCTGGTGGGGAATCTGCTCGGCTGTCAAAAGCCAGATAAAGGTCATGGCGCAAGATAAGATAAATAACAGGCAGGCGGAAAGGACTGCTGCATCCCGACAGATTTCTGTAACAGCGGCCCAGCCGAATTCCTTGTAAATAAACAGTTCAACAAACAGGGCATAGACCACGGAGACGGCAGCGGCTTCCGTGGGGGTGAAAATACCGGTGTAGATTCCCCCCAGAACAATAAAGGGGAGAGCCAGGGCCCAGATCCCTTCCCTGGCCGTACGGAAAAGTTCGGAAAGAGAGGCCTTGGTCTCAATTCGCCAATTATTTTTCCTGGCAATAAAATAGGTATAGACCATGAGGGCCATTCCAATGAGGAGACCGGGTATGACCCCTGCCATGAAGAGTTCTGCCACCGATACATTCATGACCAGGCAATAGAGGATCATGGGAATGGAAGGGGGGATGACAATTCCCAGGGAGCCGGATACCGTGATCAGCCCCAGGGAAAATTTTTCACCGTATCCCGCCTTGATCAGGGCCGGGATCATGATGGAGCCGATGGCCACCACCGTGGCAGGGGATGAGCCTGAAATGGCCGCAAAAAAGATACACGCCAGGATTCCTGCCATGGCAAGCCCCCCGGGGAACCATCCCACCAGGGCGTTGACAAAGGCAATGAGTTTTTTTGCGATCCCGCCCCGGGTCATGATGGCCCCGGCCAGGATGAAAAAGGGGATGGCAAGGAGTACAAATTTATCCAAAGCGTTAAATAGCTGCTGGGTGATTATATGCAAAGGAGTGGAGGAAAAAAAGACAAGGGAGACCATTGTGGAAACCCCCAGGATCACGGCAATGGGAACTCCCAACAAAAGGAGAAGGGCAAAACTAATGCAGATGGTCAGTATCACCTAATTCACCTCCGGAATGTTGCGGGTTACTAAAATTACCCGTATAAATCCAATTGCCTTGACCATGAAGCGCACCCCGATGAAACCTGAAAAGACAGGGATGGGCAGATAGGCAATATACATGGGTATCTCCATGGTGGGGGAGGTGGTCTCAAACCCGTACATACGAAACACAAGTTTCCAGGAATACCAGGCCACCGCAAAGAAGAACAGGCCGGACAGGCCCGCAGTCAGAGCCCGGATCATCTGCTGCCATGGGTGCTTTAAGTGGGATACCATAAGATCCATGGTAAAGTGGCTGCCGGTTTTGACCCCTATGGAGGCCCCCAGGAAAGCCACAAACACCCCAAGATATCGACCCAGCTCTTCAAACCAGGTAAAACTGTAATTAAACACATACCTGGTAATAACCTGGACAAATCCGATAAAGGCAAGACCCAGAATTGTCCATACCAGGGTGAAGTTTTCAATTCGGTCTATTAGATCAAACAACCGCTTCAATTATTATGTCTCCCCGGGGATAAGGGGTCGAGAAATTGTTTTCCAGCCCCTTATCCCTAAAATTTTAATCAGGTGTTTCAAATATTTAGATTCTGTAACTATTGCTGGTGAGCCTTGATTTTTTCCAGCATGAAATCAAAAATATCATCCCCGATTTTTTTACGATATTTGTTCCATACCGGGGTCATTGCAACTCTGAACGCTTCACGTTCAGAGGTTGTCAGCTCAATGATCTCAATTCCATTGTCGCTGGCATACTTGGCAATGGAAATATTGCTTTTGGGCAATGCTTCGTGGAGACCGGCATTGACTGAACGGTTGGTCTCTATGGTCAGTTTGGCAGCTTCCCTGAAAATCTGTTTTTCAGAAGCTGTAAGGGTTTCCCAATAATCTGTGCCCACCACGATAATACATTCAGTAAGGCTGTGCTGGGTGCGGGTCACATATTTTGTTACTTCTGTGAACTTCATGAGAACCGAGGTCAGGATGGGATTTTCCTGGGCATCAATCACGCCGGTCTGAAGGGCATTATAGGTTTCGGGAAAGGGGATGCCCACAGGGGAAGCGCCTAGCTGTTTAAAGGTATCCAGGTAGACCGGGGAGTTCATGACCCGGACCTTCAGGCCTTTGACATCTTCAGGGGTGCGGATGGGGCGTTTGTTGTTGGTAAAATCCCGGATTTCGTTTTCCGCCCATCCAATTGCAGTAAACCCTTTTTTGGGGAAGTAAGAAAAAATCTTCTCCTGGACCTCTGTATCATCCAGGGTTGCATAGGCAGTTTTCCTGTCCGGAAAAAGAAAGGGCATGTCCAAAATGGCGCATTGGGGAACAAAGTTCTGGAGCACGGCAGTTGTAAGTGCTGCAATCTGAAGGGTCCCGGACTGAACCTGTTCGGCCATGGAGCGCTCTCCGCCCAACTGACCTGCGGGAAATGTGGCAATATCGATCTTTCCCTTTGTTTTTTCCTTTACATAGGCGGCAAAGGCATCAACCCCTTTTGCCTGCCCATGGAAGGGTGGGGCAACATGTCCGAATTTGATCTTGTCGGCAAAAGCCGGCAGGGTAAAAGCAGCGGTCAGTAGGGCAACCATACAGATAGTCAGGCTGCTTTTCTTAAAAGATTTTTTCATTTTAAACGCCTCCTTGGATAGGGTGTATTGGTACTGGTAAACCAGAACAAAAACTTAAGTTCTGGAGTAACCAAATGTTTTCTATTTGTCAACTTATTTCATCTCTGTTCAGGGAAAAAGGAAAGTACACAATGGGTGAAAAAAATTTAAAAATTATGAAAAATTCATATTATTGTTTGCTTTTATAGGCTAAGCTCCTTGTGGCTGACGGAATTATTAAATAAAGAATCGGTTTTGATTAATAATAATATTTTTCATATCAGGAAACTTTTTGGGTGTGGATCAAGTTTGGGCCGGTGGACACCTCCCATGTCTTTATAGTAATTACGTTTTTGTATTGGTACGTATTTTATCTGAAAAATAAGGGTTTTCCTGATTGCAATTTTTCTATTTTCCTTATATGGCTTTATTATCTTTTTCTCTCACTGCGATTCACGTAATGGAAAGGGCGGAGCTATCTCTTTATCACCGCTATTCTTTTAAAGAAGTTTAATCACCGTGAAGGTGTTCAATATTTCCTTAAAAATCAAGTGGACTCTTTGTCTCTTTAATGGTTTGAGACCGGACTGTGTGGGTATAGATCATGGTTGTTCTCACATCACTGTGCCCTAAAAGCTCCTGGATCGTCCGGATATCATAATTGGCCTGTAACAGGTGACTTGCATAACTGTGGCGGAAGGTATGGGCTGTGGCTCGTTTACTAAGCTGGGCTCTATTCACAGCCACCTTAATTGCCTTTTGGACATGACGGTCATGCAGGTGTGCACGACGGTATTCCCCAGTTTCCGGGACCCAGGTCAGCTCTTTTGCCGGAAAAAACCATTGCCAGTGGAACTCCCGGCCTGCATTTTTATATTTTTTTTCTATGGATTCAAACATGAACACACCAGCAGTTCCCTCATCCAGGTCCTGGCTGTGTATTTTCCTTACCACCTCAAACTGACGGGTGATCTCAGGCATGATGGTTTCAGGTAGAGGCATGGAGCGGTCCTTCTTCCCTTTGCCATCATGAATAGTCAAAATACCTGCATCCAGATTAAAATTGTTGATCCTTATGTTCATGCATTCTCCAAGTCTAAGCCCGCATCCATACAGAAGTTTCACCACCAGGTTATAGGGGTATCGTAATTTTCCCATGATCAGATTGATTTCAGTCCGGGATAAAACCACAGGGATATACGGCTTTCTTTTAGCCCTTACCACTCCCTCCACCTTACCGAACTCTTTTCCCAGAATATGCCGGAAGAAAAACAAAAGCGCATTAAACGCCTGGTTCTGGGAAGAGGCCGATACATTCTGCTCCACCGCAAGATGCGTTAAAAACATTTTGACATCTTCCACCTCTATAGCCTCTGGCGGTTTGCCCCTTAAAAATTGTTGAAATTTTCGGACCCAGTTGCTGTATGCCTTATAGGTTTTCGGGGAATAGTGCCGGACTTTGATTTCATTACCCAGCTTTTCATAAACCGGTTTCCAAGACACCTGGGAGCTTTTATTCCCTGATACATAAGCGGCGGTTTTCTCCTGGACAAGGGCAGTTGCAGGCTGACCCTCCAGCCATCCGGGGCGGATATCAAATATCTCATAATAAACGAGAATACTATGATAGGCTTGTTTCTGGTTAGGTTTTGACTGATTTTTGTCTCTCAGCTTTTTGATGAAGTAAGGCAGGCTTTCAGGACCTCGGGGATCATTTTTGTATTTTTCACAAAAATCAAGATAGTACCGCAGCCATTTCCGGCAAAAAGGGCGGAGTTCCAATGGAACCTTTTTTGCGATTAATTTTGCATCAAATTGTTTTAACAACTCTTGTGGTATTATTTTCATAATGATATCCAATTTAAGATATCCCAGAATATGAATGATATGCGGTTAGAATAATAAGATATATGCCGAATATTGTCAAATATCATTTTTTTGAATGATATCCGTCACCGCATATCCCGTACTACCCGGACTCGGTCAACTACTTGTTGTACTAAAAGGAAATAATGTGAACTGGATAGAAGAAGTAAAACCAATAGAATTACTCATTGAAGCGCCAATGACTCAGTTAATGGATACTGATGATAAGTTCACGATTGATGATGTGGCCTCGTTA
>DAOWDR010000396.1 GCA_030638935.1 Desulfobacteraceae bacterium
CCATCAAGGGTACCCAGTTCCATGAATTTCCGGATACAGGTGGAATTCCCATTATTGCGGATATGTCCTCGGATATTTTTTCAAGACCTCTGAATATGGAAAAATTTGGGCTAATTTATGCCGGTGCCCAGAAAAATCTCGGGCCTTCCGGCACCTGCATGGTGATCATTCGCAAAGATCTGCTTGATTCAGCCAATGAGGATCTGCCGGCCATGTTGAAATATTCTACCTATTCCAGTAAAAATTCCATGTACAATACCCCGCCCTGTTTTGGCATTTATACAATTGATCTTGTCCTGAAATGGATTGAAGAGGAAATGGGGGGAATTGATAAAATAGAAGAACATAATATTAAAAAAGCCGATGTTCTGTATGATTTTATTGATGCAAGCGGGTTTTATAACACAACTGCTGAAAAATATTCCAGATCCCTGATGAACGTCACCTTTCGTTTGCCAAGCGAAGATCTTGAAAAAAGTTTTGTTGAAAAGGCAACCCGGCATGGACTTGGGGGACTCAAAGGCCATCGTTCCGTCGGAGGATGCCGTGCTTCCATATACAATGCCGCCACCATGGAAAGCATGTATGCCCTTGTAGAATTTATGGAATCCTTTGAAAAGGAGAATAAATAATGAAGGTGCTTGTCAGTGATAAAATGGATGAGGCGGGCATTGATATTTTCAGAAACAATGACCAGATAGAGGTGGATGTTAATACAGGGCTGTCCCCGGAAGAACTGTTAGCCATCATAGGCAGTTATGATGCACTTGCCGTTCGAAGTTCCACAAAAGTGACCAAAGAACTACTTGAGGCTGCTGTGAATCTGAAGGTGATTGCCAGGGCAGGCATCGGCCTGGACAATGTGGATATTGATGAAGCCACCAAAAAAGGGGTGGCAATCATGAATACCCCGGGAGGCAACACCGTTACCACTGCGGAGCATGCCATTGCCATGATGATGGCCCTGACCCGGAATATCCCAAGAGGAACCGCTTCCCTGAAGGAGGGAAAATGGGATAAAAAGAAACTCCAGGGACGGGAAATCTCCAACAAGACCCTTGGGGTGATAGGATTCGGCAATATCGGTTCCATTGCCGCAGGCCTTGGCAAGGGCCTTAAAATGAAGGTCATTGTCTATGATCCAAATATTTCTTCTGCCCATATTGAAAAGGCAGGTTTTGAATATGTATCCCTGGATGATTTATATGCCAGGGCCGACTATATCACCATCCATGTGCCCAAAATGGATGCCACAATTGACCTCCTGGATGCCGAAGCGTTTGCCAAAATGAAGGACGGGGTGATGGTAATCAATTGTGCCCGGGGCGGCATTATCAATGAATCAGCCCTTTATGATGCCATACTATCGGGAAAGGTGGCCGGAGCTGCTTTGGACGTTTTTTCCACGGAACCCCCTGGAGAACATCCCTTGCTTACACTTGATGAGGTCATTGCCACACCACATCTGGGAGCCTCCACCCAGGAAGCCCAGACCAATGTTGCTGTGGCAGCCGCCAACCAGATTATTTCATATCTTCTGGATGATACGGTTATAAATGCTGTGAATGTGCCATCTGTCACCGGAGAAATTCTTAAGCAATTGCGTTCTTTTCTCTATCTGGCAGATAAAATGGGCAAGATGCAGGCACAAATTAGCAAGGGCGGTATCAAACAGGTTGATATTGAATATATTGGAAAATTTCCCGACCTGGATTTGAAACCGGTAACCATTAACGCCATCAAGGGAAGTCTGGCCGAATTTTTCAAAGAAGCGGTCAACTCGGTCAATGCTATCTCCCTTGCCAATGAGATGGGAATTAAAATAACCGAATCCACCTCCCAGGAAGCAGGTAATTTTTTAAACCTGATTCGTATGACGGTTATTACAGAAGAGCAGACCAATATTGTTGAAGGCACCATATTTGGAAAAGATGATGCCAGAATTGTCAGGATCAATAAATTCAGACTCGAGGTCATTCCCGAAGGACACCTGGGATTGATTCACAATGTGGATAAGCCGGGTTCCATCGGCGCCATAGGAGTCACCCTTGGAAAACACAACATCAATATTTCACGAATGATGGTGGGAAGGGAGGAAGATGGCCAGAGAAACATCATTTTCCTGCGAACCGACACCCCTGTGCCCCCTGCGGTGGTACAGGAAATTATAGACCTTGGCCTTGTCATTAATATGACAACCTTTGAATTATAGGTAAATGTAAATTATAGGTATGATAGATCCAAAAAGAAAGATCCCTTATAACTACACCTCAGCAGACGACGACCAGATCATAGAGCATCTTTTTGGATCTAACTTTTTAGAAAAGATAAAATCCTTAGAAACCAAAAAAGGAACAGGCAGATCATCCCGGCTGCTTCACAGGTTTATGGGAGATTTGTTCATCATCCAGCGAAATCCTTTTTTGTTCCAGGAATTAGTCGAGCATCCCATCCAGCGGAAACGATTGTTTTCAGAATTTGAAAATGATTTTAAAACCATTCAAGAAAACGCCACACATAAAGCTGTTCTTGGGGTTCTTAAAACCTGCAAGGTTTTTCTTGCAGCTCTTTGCAAACAAATCAAGTCGGTAACCGCCGACCAGCAAAGGCTGTTACAACAACTTGGGCCTGTGATCGGGAAAAAAAATATTTATTTTGACCCCTTTAACATAACTGCCCATACCACAGACGCCACAGACTGGCGCAGGTTTTCTCCCATTGCCATTCTAAGGCCAGATCAAGAAGACCAGGTTCCCGGTTTGTTGAAAAAAATTAAAAAACTGGGTTTTCATATCATTCCCAGGGGGGCCGGTACAGGATTGACCGGGGGTGCAACACCCCTAACACCAACTTGCGTGATCATCAACACGGAAAAGCTTAACCAGATATCTAAGGTTGTTCATAAAACAAACACTTTGGGGATAGCCTATGCCAGCATGGAAGTTGAGGCCGGGGTTATCACCCAGGATGCCATGGATGCTGCAAAAAAATGGGGTCTTATTTTTGCTACCGATCCCACCTCGGCCTGGGCCTGCACCATTGGGGGAAATCTGTCTGAAAATGCAGGTGGAAAAACCGCTGTACTTTTTGGCACGGCAATTGACAATGTGCTCTCCTATAAAATTACCATGCCCGACGGGATTTCTTATACAATTGAACGCCAGGACCATCCCCTAAGGAAAATTCTTCCCTCGGATACCCTTGTTTTCCACATACTTGATAATAAGGATAATAAGATTGATACCATCCGACTTACTGGAGAACAAATTCGGAAAAAAGGGCTTGGTAAGGATGTTACCAACAAGACCCTTAATGGTTTGCCTGGCATCCAAAAGGAAGGGTGCGACGGGATCATCACATCGGCAAGTTTTATCCTGTATCCTGAATTTGAATTTAAGAAAACCTCTTGTATTGAATTTTTCGGCAATGATATGACAGAGGCAGGCCAGGTGATTACCGCCATCTCAAATGCCTTTACCAACCATGATTCCGGGACACCTTCTTTACCCATGGGCTCTCCTGTTGCTTCAGCTCCTGTCGTTCCAACTCCTAAGGCACCCTATCTTATGGCACCTTCTCTTATGGCATTGGAGCATTTTGATGAAGAATATATCAAGGCCATCAAATATAAGACCAAACAATCTGTGGGTGACAGACTCAAGGCTGTATTACTCATAGATATGGTTTCCAATGATCCCCTTGTCCTTGACCAGGGGATCGCGACCCTGGAAAAAATTTTAGACTCCTATGACAAAACAGGACTCACCATAGCCAAAGATAAAACAGAAGCCAAAAGATTCTGGGACGATCGCAAACGCCTGGGAGCCATTGCAGCACATACCAATGCCTTTAAGCTTAATGAAGACATTGTCCTGCCCATTGATAGTTTAGCAGACTTTGTCCGGTATATTGACGAATCCAATCTGGAAGAAAAAAAATATAACCAAACCTGTATCATCCGGGATATTGTCTCCTACCTAGACAGGGCCATTCCCTTATCAGATCCTGAATGGCTGGGCAAAAAAGTGGGCAGGCTAAAGGATCTGGCCTATGCCACCAGGAAAAAACTGGAAATTGCTTCCAGGGATGCTTTGGAAGCTGCCATCCACTCCAAAAATTTTTACAGCCAGGTGGTTGAAAATCTCAGGGGTTACAGCCTGATTTTGGAAAATATAGAAAAAATATACAAGAGTACAAGTTCCCGCTTGATTGTGATTGCCACCCACATGCACGCTGGGGATGGCAATGTCCATGTTAATATTCCTGTTTTATCCAATGACAGGGAAATGATGGAACGGGCCAACCAGGCAGCAGATAAAGTAATGGAAAAAGCCTGCGCCCTGGAAGGAGTTGTCTCCGGGGAACATGGAATCGGGGTTACAAAATTCAAGTACCTGGACCAGAAAATTGTTGATGAATTTAATAAGTATAGAAACACTATTGACCCCACAGGACTCATGAATCCGGGTAAACTTATAGAACCCAATATCAGCAACAAGGTATTTACCCCTTCCTTTAACCTGCTGGAACTTGAAGCCAGAATTTTAAAACACGGGTCATTGTCCCATCTTGCTTTGAACATTGCCAATTGTGTCAGGTGCGGCAAGTGCAAGCCCCAGTGTCCGGTATTTTATCCTAGTCAAAATATGTTTTTCCACCCGAGAAATAAAAATCTGGCCATAGGGGCTCTTATTGAAGCATTGCTCTATGTTACCCAAAGGACCCAGTCCACAGGCTTTCAAGTGCTCAAAAACCTTGAAGAAATTGCAGACCATTGCACCATCTGCCACCGCTGTCTGGTAAAATGTCCGGTGAACATTGATTCGGGAAATATTGCCATTGAAGCCCGGACAATCCTGAAAAACATGAAATTCAAACATACCCCTTTGTCCACAAAATTAACCCTGAAATACCTGTCCAGCAAAAATGAGTCCGCAAACAAGGTGTTAAGAACCACACTTTTGGGTGCAGGAGGGTTTCTACAAAGAACCGGTGTACGATTGGCATCTCCTTTTTCAAATATTTTGCCTATAGGGGAAACCCGAACCTTCCAATTGCTGAAAACTCCTGTGTCCAAATCTGGAATTCACACCCTAAGATCCTTTCTGCCCAGGTCCAATAAAAATCAGGCCATTTTATTGGAACCCCGGGGCAGGGCAGAGTCAACGGTTTTTTATTTCCCGGGATGCGGCAGTGAAAGAATGTTCTCAAAAATATCAATGGCAAGTGTTTTCCTGCTGCTCTCAAACAACCACAGGGTAGTCCTGCCGCCGCCTTATCTGTGTTGTGGGTATCCCTTTAAGGTTAATGCCCGTAAAAACCGGTTTGATAGAATTTTTCTTGAAAATATCATTATTTTAACCCAGATCAGGGATATGTTCCATGACCTTGAATTTGATTCCTGCATTGTTTCCTGCGGCACCTGCATGGAATCATTGAACGAGCTTGGACTACCATCGGTGTTTGACTGTGAAATACAAGATATTTCAGGCTATATTATGGAAAATATGGCCAATATTTCATCGGACAACCTCTATCTTTACCATACTCCCTGCCATGACTCCCTTAAAGAATCGGCTGCACCAAGGCTTCTCAGCCATGGGATAAGGGTTCAAAATGTCCCCCATTGTTGCTCCGAGGCAGGAACACTTTCCATTTCACGGCCGGACATCAGCCATGCCATGTTCCTTCGGAAACAAAAATCTGTCGAAGAAACAGAATCAAAATCAGGCAAAAAAAGAAAGATCCTTACCAATTGCCCTTCCTGTATCCAGGGACTTGGCAGGCAGCCAAAGCTTGCACCTATTCACCTGGCTGAAGAACTTGCTCTTCTTACAGCAGGGGAGGACTGGGCTCAAGCCTTTAAAGAACTGGTAAAAGACTGCGAAGTGATAACCTTTTAACCATGAATCTCTTACTTTTAGAAAAAAAAGATTTTATAGGGGCCGGCAAGGTTTTGGTATCAGGCCGCAGGTTTGAGCATATAAAAAAAGTTCTCAAGGCCAAAACCGGAACCATGTTGTCCTGCGGTTTGATTAACAACAGAATGGGCACAGCCATTGTCACCGGTTTTTACGATGATTGCCTTGAAATGGAAGTAACTCTTGATAAAGATCCGCCAAAACCCATTCCCCTGACCCTTGTTCTGGCACTACCCCGTCCAAAAATGCTTAAGCGCATCATGGAAAGTGTAGTAAGTTTGGGGGTAAAAGATATTTATCTGATCAACTCCTGGAGGGTTGAAAAAAGTTTTTGGAAAAGTCCGGTTTTGGAAAAGGACAATCTTGAAAAATATTTCCGCCTGGGGCTGGAACAGGGCAAAGACACCATGATGCCCAACCTTTATCAAAAACGATTTTTTTCAAAATTTGTAAAAGAGGAATTGCCGATCATTGGTAAAGACAGCCTTTGCATCACTGCCCATCCAAAGACTTCAAATATTTGTCCAAATGATGTAAAGAAGAAGACAACTTTAGTTATAGGACCCGAAGGCGGGTTTATTGAGCTTGAAGTTAAAACATTGGAAAAGTCGGGATTTGAAACCTTCAGTATTGGGGAACGAATTTTAAAAGTTGAAACAGCAACCACCTATTTGATTTCTCGGTTGTTTACATAAAATAAAGGATATGCAAACGATTATGGATAAAAAAACACAGAAGGAAAGAAAAAAGGCATTTGACAGCTTACCTCCGGCAATCAGGGAATCCCTTTCACCCGAAGAAAAAAAACTTTTTTTAAATGCTGATCAATGGCCGGAGGAACTTTTCCAAAAACTGGACGAATTCATTATCAAGGAATAAAGGAGGCCTTTTTATAGGTCTTCTTCATTGACATCACCGGGTTAAATCTTTAAGATTATTTATGCACCCTTTATCTAAAGGAGTATAATGCACCCCAAAAAAACAAACCAAAAACTTGATCTTGAACGGTATGCAAAATACGCCATGGTTTTGGAAAAGACCAAATGGGCCAGCGAATTTTCCTGGAAGCATATCCGCAAGATTTGTCAGTATATTGAGCCGGTCAGAGCCAAAAAAGGGGCTGTTGTATTTAAAGAGGGCGATAATGAAAGAAGCCTTGGCATCATTGTCAAAGGTTCCATCGATATTATCAAGGAAAAAAACAGGGTGGCCATCCTGAAAAGCTCCCAGACCTTTGGAGAAATGGCCCTCATTGATGGAGAACCAAGATCTGCAACCGGCATTGCAGCCGAAGAGACCATTATCTTTTTCATGGGGGAGAAAGCCTTGATGGAATTGGCCGAAGACGACCCCAGGCTCGGTGTTCAATTATTATGGAAAATTTCCAAACTTATTAGCCAGAGACTTAGGCAGACAACCGGGATGCTCATAGATTATATGGGATAGTTTACTTTTGGGCCCATGTTTGATATCTAATTTGTTGAGATTCCATTGAATTTATACAGGTTAATTTTCCGGAGAATAAAAGTTTATGATTGTCCAGGGATTAAAATTAACAATGTTGGGGATGATGGTGGTTTTTTCTTTTCTTATCCTGCTTCTCATAATAATCCATCTTTCTGCAAAACTGCTTAAACCCTATACGGAAAAAGAGGCAGCACCGGTTATTTCAAAAAGGCCCATAGTTGCCAAAGATATTCCCCCTTCTGAAGATAACAAAAAACTTATAGCCGTTATCACTGCTGCAATTGAAGCCCATAGCGTGCGCCCGGGGCGCAACAAAGCTCCCTAGACTATTTTTCCCAAATCCGCGAATTGATAAGAGCCAATACAATATCCATCGTCAATGACAGGAATAATACCAATGAAAAAAATAAACTTTATGGACACATCGTTTCGGGACGGGTTCCAATCGGTTTTTGGTGCACGTGCCCTGACAGATGATTTTCTTCCTGCTGTGGAAGCGGCGGTAGATGCCGGGATTCACCATTTGGAAGCCGGTGGTGGTGCTCGTTTTCAGAGTCTTTTCATGTACTGCGGCGAATCCGCCTTTTCCATGATGGACCGTTTCAGAAATGCTGCCGGCCCTGGTGCCAGGCTTCAAACCCTTGCAAGGGGCATCAATGTGGTAGCCCTTTCCGCCCAGCCCAGGGATATGATCGATCTCCACGCCAGAATGTTCAAGAAACACGGTATGACCCATATCCGCAATTTCGATGCCTTGAATGATGTTCGTAATCTTGTCTATTCTGGCCACAGCATCAAAAACGCAGGGCTCCATCACCAGGTGGTTATCTCCATGATGGAGCTCCCAATTGGATGCACCGGAGCCCATGATCCTGAATTTTATCTAAAAAAATTGAAGGAGATCCTTGATTCAGGGGTACCCTATGATTCCATCTGTTTCAAAGATGCTTCGGGAACTTCCAATCCAAAAAAGGTTTATGACACTGTCAGTGCGGCCAGAAAACTTCTGGGAGATGATCAGGTTATCTGGATGCACACCCATGAAACGGCAGGCAAAGGAATTGACTAGTACAAAGCTGCAGGGGAAGCCGGGTGCGACGGCATCTGCCAAGCCAGTGC
>DAOWDR010000394.1 GCA_030638935.1 Desulfobacteraceae bacterium
CTATTGGGAACCGGTCAATGGTCAGATAAAATAAGCAGAACTAGTTTGATTAAAAAGTGATGCGGCTTTTGCCGTGGCAACAGCCGCATCTTTTTTTCCACCCACGAAGTAAAGTTAAGAATATATACAATGGAATATTTTATTCAGCAGTTGATTAACGGTATAACTCTCGGCGGGATGTATGCATTGATCGCCTTGGGGTATACCATGGTATACGGTGTTATCCAGCTCATCAACTTTGCCCACGGGGAGTTTTTTGCCGCCGGCGGATACGTGGGTGCCATTGCCCTGGCTTATTTTGCCGGGATGGGTTACATGGATTCCCACCCGATAATTTGTCTGACCGCCTCTTTTATGATTGCCATGGCTTATTGCGCCTATCTTGCAGTTGGGGTTGAAAAAATCGCATATAAACCATTGCGGAAAAATTCCAGGCTGGCCGCCCTTTTGTCTGCCCTTGGGATGTCCATTTTTCTTTCCAACGGCATGATGCTCACCCAGGGAGTGTATGATAAGGTATATCCCAGTGAGCTGTTCCAGGGAAGATTTGATTTTGGCATGGTAACCATCTCCTATCTCCAGATCCTGATCGTATCCCTGACCGCCTGTCTGCTGGTGGGCCTTAATCTGTTGGTGTTCAAGACCAAAATCGGCATGGCCATGAGAGCCACTGCCCAGGATAAGACCATGTCAGCATTGGTGGCCATCGGCAGTAACAGGATTATTTCCCTGACCTTTGCCATTGGTGCAGGGCTTGCCGCTGCCGCCGGTATCATGTACGGCCTTTATTACGGGTCAGTCAAGTATGACATGGGATTTGTTCCGGGCATCAAGGCCTTTGCCGCTGCCGTACTGGGCGGGATCGGGAACATTACCGGTGCCATGATAGGCGGTTTGATTATCGGAATGGTTGAGATTTTCGGTGCAGGCTATATCTCAGGTGAGTACAAGGATGTGTTTGCATTTATCATTTTGATAGGCGTTCTTTATTTTAAACCAAATGGAATTATGGGCGAGAATATCGATGATACACGAGTTTAAGAAAGTTTGGAAACAATATACCATCGGCATGCTCTGGCTTTTAGGCCTGCTATGGCCGATGCTGGGCATTCATGCCGACGGCACCCTGACCTTCCAGGAAACTGTGACGGTCTGGACCTATCTGTTGGCAGGGACCTTTGTCTGTCTCATGATCTATGTGATGAAGGCCAGCGGTTCTTTGAAATTTATTTTAACGCCCATGTTCAGGGCTGCCGGTAATGTCAAATACGCAACAACTGCTTTTCCCACCTGGGTCTGGATAGTTCTGGTTCTGGGATTTGCATTGGTCTATCCCCAGTTTGCAGGCAGATACGGCACAGATGTGGCCATTAATGTTTTACTCTATATTTGCCTGGGGCTTGGCCTCAACGTGGTGGTGGGCCTGGCCGGGATGCTGGATCTGGGTTATATTGCCTTCTATGGGGTGGGCGCTTATTCCTATGCCATTTTAAATGTCACCTATGGATTGGCCTTCTGGGTCTGCCTTCCCTTTGCAGCTTTGTTTGCCTGTATTGCAGGCTGCATTGTGGGATACCCCACCCTGCGCATGCGGGGGGATTATCTGGCCATCGTCACCCTGGGATTTGGTGAGATCATCCGGATTATTCTCAATAACTGGATGACTTTAACCAATGGCCCCAATGGAATCTTAGGGGTTAAGCCCATTGGTATTTACTGGCCGATATTTGAAAACGGATTAACCTTTGAACATATCTGGGTGAAAAAGCTTCAGTTCTTTTACTATTTTGCCCTGGCCCTGGCTATTGTTGCGGCCATTGGGGTGCGCCGGTTGAATTTTTCACGGGTGGGCCGGGCCTGGGAATCCATCCGGGAAGACGAGACAGCCGCCGAGCTAATGGGGGTGAATACCTTTATTTATAAATTGCTGGCCTATGCCATGGGTGCTGTGTTTGCAGGTCTTGCAGGGGCATTTTTTGCTGCCCGCATGAAATTTGTCAGTCCGGAAAGTTTTACCTTCCTTGAATCGGCCATGGTGTTGTGTATGGTGGTTTTGGGCGGGATGGGATCCATTCCGGGAATTATGCTGGGTGTTCTCGCCCTGATTGCCCTGCCCGAAATTTTCCGGGAGTTTGACTCCTATCGCATGCTGATCTTTGGCGCTACCATGGTTATTATGATGCTTTTCAGGCCTTCCGGTCTCATACCGGCTAAGCGTGTGGGAACCAGATCTGAAGAAAAGGAGGGTTAGAGAGCATGAGCGATCAACCAATTCTTGAATTGAAAAATGTACATTCCGGATACGGGTCCATCAAGGCCTTAAAAGGGGTTTCTCTAAAGGTTATGCCCGGAGAAATTGTGGCCATTATCGGTGCCAACGGTGCGGGTAAGTCCACAACCCTTATGACCATCTGCGGAATTGTTCCAGTGGAAAAAGGGGAAGTCTACTATGAGGGTAAGCTGATCAACAAGGTCTCTCCTGAAAAGTTGCCCACCATGGGGCTTTGCCAGGTTCCCGAGGGACGGAGGATATTTCCCAGGCTTTCTGTGGAAGAAAATTTGATTTTGGGCGCATTCCATAGGGATGACAAGGATCAGATTGTCAAAGATATCCAGCATTCCTATGAACTTTTTCCCATTTTGGGAGAGAGGAGCAAACAGCACGGGGGAACTCTTTCCGGTGGTGAACAGCAGATGCTGGCCATTGCAAGAGCCTTAATGACCAAACCCAAGGTTCTGCTTCTGGATGAGCCTTCCCTGGGGCTTGCCCCCATTATTATCCAGCAGATTTTTGATATTATAGCAACTATTAACAAAGAAGAGGGCACCACCATCCTTCTGGTGGAGCAGAATGCCAACCTGGCACTCCAGGCTGCCTCCCGGGGGTATGTGGTTGAAACCGGGGAGATTACCCTGGAAGATAAGGCCAGCGACCTCCTTTTAAATCCCAAAATCAGGGAAGCCTATTTGGGGGAATAAAAAGCCAAGACATAAAAAAATATTTCATTTGTACAAAGAGCCGGTTCGGGTTTTCCTGAACCGGCTTTTTTGTGTGGGTGGACAATATTTGATATGCTAATAATTACTTTTGATATATCAATTCGGTAATATAAAAATATTTATAATCAAAATTACAATATTTATTGTATATGCTATTGATGATAGTAGCCCAACATGATACAGAATAAAGATTGTTTTTAACTTAAAATATGGTCAGAGCATTTTAATTAATGACAATCCATTGTAACAGGCCCTTTGAAGATGAATGGAGACAGAAACATGGATTCGCCAAAACAATTTGGACAATTGCTGACTGTTGATTTGAATTCAAGGGACTCCTCTCTTTCAATATTTCCTGAAACTGCTTTGTCGGTTATCGGAGGCCGGGGATTTAATATATGGTATCTTTATCATAACCTGGTTTCAGGCGCAGATCCTTTGGGACCTGAAAATATCTTGCTTATCTCATGCGGTCTTCTCACCGGATCATCTGCTCCTACCTCTGCACGGCTGCATTTGAATGCCCTGTCTCCTTTGACCGGAATATTGGGGAGTTCAAATGTCGGCGGATATGCCGGGGCCTGGCTTAGATCCTGTAATATTGCCTCCATTGTCATTAAAGGGAAATCATCAAAACCTGTCTATCTATACATTGATTCCCATGGTGCCAGGCTTAAAGATGCATCCCACCTCTGGGGGTGTGATGCCTTTGAAACCCAGGACATGATCAGGCATTCCCATGAAAATGAAAAGGTACGAATCTTGGCAATCGGACCGGGAGGCGAGAAAAATATAAGGTTTGGCGCAATTATGACCGAACACGATCATGCCGCCGGCAGGACCGGAATGGGCTCGGTCATGGGATCAAAAAATATTAAAGCCATTGTGATTTCAAAGGGAAGCCATAAACATTTTCCCGCTACCACACCTTCCCGGAAAAAAAGTGTCAAAGACTATGCCTCTAAGATTAAAGGTTCAACTGAATTTGGGTTTTTTTCAAAATATGGAGGTGCCGGGTATCTTAAATGGGTGAACGACTTAGGTATCATGGGCAGCAAAAATTATGGCAAAATCGGGGTTACCCAGCTTGAAAAAATAGACGGCAAACAGCTTGAAAAAAATATTGTACGGTCCTCTGGCTGCCATCGATGTCCGGTGCAGTGTAAGGCGGATCTTAAGCTGGAGGGGAAGGAATCCAAGATTTTTACCAGGCCTGAATTTGAACCGATGATCAACCTGGGGCCCAAATGCGGTCTTGATGATATTAGCCAGATCATTAAGCTTGACAACCTTTGCAGTCGACTGGGAGTGGACAGCACCTCGGCCGCTTCTGCCCTTGCCTTTGCCATGGATCTTTTTGAAAAAAAAATATTACCAGACCACCTGGTTGGAGACCTGGACCTTTCCTGGGGAAATGCCGCCACCATGGAAAAACTGCTTTACCAGATGGTTGAGGGTAAAGGGCTGGGTAAAATTTTGTGTCTTGGGGTCAGAAAGGCTGCCGAACTGATAGGGAACGGAGCCCAAAAATATGCCGCCCACGTAAAAGGGCTGGAGCTGACCGCCTACCATCCTTCCGTTATCATGGGAACTGCTCTGGGATATGCCGTATCCAGCCGGGGTGGGGATTATAATAATGTGTATGCCTCCCTTGAATACAGCTGGACAGAAGCTGAGGCAAAAAAAGAATTTGGTACAAAAGAAGCGGTGAACATTAAATCCATCAAGGCAAAGGGCTACCTGATAAAAAAGGCGGTTGTCACCAATATCATTATTGACTGCCTGGGTCTTTGCAAGGTGCCTGTGTTATCCCTCTTAAGATCCTTTAATCTTGAAAATGAGGTGTTGCTGATCAATGGATTGACCGGCCTGAACCTGACCAAAGAGGATCTCTTTGATGCCGGACAAAAGATTGTGGCCCTTGAGAAACATTTTAACATCCGGTATTCAAAAGAGGGGAGTGAAGACAAACTTCCCGACATGTTTATCAGCAAGGCCGGCAACCGGGGATTAACCCGGCAAAATTTTGAAACCATGTTAAACCAATATTATATTGCC
>DAOWDR010000344.1 GCA_030638935.1 Desulfobacteraceae bacterium
GGACAATTGAGCCAGTCCCAGAATATTTCCCAAAGGTTCGTTCAATTCGTGGGCAACCCCGGCAGCCAATTGTCCAATGGTTGCCAGCCGATCCGCATGTAAAAGCTGTTGCTGAATAATCTTCCTGTTTTCAATATCTCTTAGTTTTTCCAGATAAAAACTGATAATATTAGCGATACCTTTAAGCAGATTTCTTTCTTCAATCAAGAACGTGTTATTTGACTCTGATCCCAGCTCTGGTTTGTAAAAAACAGCTATCTCTCCCACAATCCGGGATTCAATTAAAATATTCTCACTTTGGCACACCCTGGATTCAAAAAATTCAGGAGACCGGTAGGTACGATCTTTAAAGGTAATCCGGGAACAGGCTTTTGTTGTGAATTGCCACCCATGGGGGACAATACGAGTTATCTTTTCAAGTGCGATATCCATGTTGTTTTCAACCACCACACACTGGGCAACCTGATACAGGCAATTGAGCTCTTTGATTCTTTCTTCTTCATTTCGGCAGACCCTTTTATACTCATCGTAAAACCTTTGCAACTCATCATTTCGTTTTTGGAGTTCTTTGATCAGCTGCTTTTGTTTTTCAACCTGGATATGTAAAGTGTTCATTTATATTCTGCCTGCCTCTTATCTGATTTCCCCAGCCGGTTCCCTAGGAAAAATCTTGATATGGAACCGGCTCAAAAATAACCTATATCCAATAAAAGTCAATAAAGATCAAGATAATCCCTGGTCCAGCATGGCATCTGCAACCCGCCGGAACCCTGCAACATTTGCTCCGAATACGTAATTACCCTTTTTATTAAACTCGCAGGATGTTTCATAACATTGATCATGGATATGCTTCATCACTTGATGAAGTCGCATATCAACCTCTTCTTTAGTCCAGTTCATAAAGCTGGCATTCTGCGCCATTTCAAAGCAGGAGCATGCCACGCCTCCGGCATTGCAGGCTTTTGCCGGGGCATAAAAAATATCGGCATTCTCCAAAAATTCCATCCCCTCAAGGGTCACAGACAGGTTTGCTCCCTCCACAAGACATTTGACATTATTTTTTACTACTGCTTTTGCATCGTCAAGATCAAGCTCGTTCTGGGTTGCACATGGAAATGCAATATCGCATGGGATTACCCATGGCCTTTTTTCAGAATAAAATTTCACTTTAAATTTATCTGCATAATCTTTCACCCTATCGTTTCCGCTTAACCTCAATTTTAGCATATAGTCGACTTTTTCGCCATTAACACCATCCGGGTCATGGACAAATCCGTCCGGCCCATGAAATGCCTTTTCCCGTCAAAACACCTTCAAAAGATTTGGTCATCCTGCGGTACATGCCGAAAAGATAGCCTATTTCCCTTGTGCCGACTCCGATATCACCTGCTGGAACATCGGTGGATGCACCAATATGTCTTGATAGCTCCAGCATGAAACTTTGACAAAAATTCATTATTTCATTATCAGACTTTCCCCGGGGGTTGAAGTCTGACCCTCCTTTTCCACCACCTAAAAGCAAGCCTGTCAAAGCATTTCTAAAACATTGTTTGTATATGCACTCATGATTTTTTCCTATTTAAGTTATCTGTATTCTTCACAATTAATTACGATACCATCTGTTTCTTGCAGGTTACATGTTTCAAGATTTTCACAATTACTGCAAATTCCTTTAGGTGGTGAAGCAATTGTAGAATCAATAAGGACAATGGGCCTATCATTGCTGATATTTGATTCTGATGGGTCTTCACATGAAAATTCTTCACAAAAAATAATGGGTTTTGTGTGATTCATACGATAACCGCATTCCTCTGCATTTGAACAATTCATACAAAGGCCTGATGTTTGTATTTTTTCTGTCATGATATCTCCCTTTTATTAAATTTTTGACCCTATGGGAGACTATAACGGGCAATTAGTGTACCAGGCTTATGAATCTATCAAATGTCTTTTTATTACAAATAGTTGGAATATATAAATATTTTCAGAATCAAACTGAATGGTATGGAAATATTCCATGGATGGGAAATATTCCATATTGATTTTTGCTAATTTTGACGGTCTAATCCAGAAGGGAAAAAGCATGGATTGCTTTATTTTAATACTGATATTTTTTTAAGGCTGCACAGCAATGCATTCGATTCCTACCAAAGCATCCAAAGGATTTTGTTTTATTGCAACGGTTGTGCGGCTGGGCTTGTGGTCCTGAAAGATTTTCCAATACCCTCTGGGTCTGTTCTTCAATGGTGGTGCCGACCAAGGTCATGGTCCCAGGGTCCAATGGCGTCTGACCTGA
>DAOWDR010000155.1 GCA_030638935.1 Desulfobacteraceae bacterium
GAAGGATACAGCCGGCATCCGTCGCAAGGGCAAGGTTACACAAAAGCTGGAAAAATTTTCCATCATTAAAGCCCTGGACAGCCTGGATGACTGTGATGTGGCCCTTATCCTTATCGATTGCGAGGAAGGTATCACGGATCAGGATATCACCATTGCAGGATATGCGGAAAAAAGAGGGTGCGGTGCTATTTTTCTTCTCAATAAATGGGACCTTGTGGATAAACAGGAAAAGGGCCAGAAAGAGTTTCTCAAGGAACTCAGAAGTATGTCAAAATTTCTCTCCTATGCCCCTGCCATGACCATCTCTGCCCTGACCGGCCAGCGTTGTCACAAGATTTTAGACGAAGTGGCCAAGGTTCACAAGGAATATTGCCACAGGGTCAATACCGGGGTGTTGAATAGGATCATTGAGGATGCAGTCTACAGAGAGGAACCCTCCCTGCACAAGGGCAAGCGCCTGCGGTTTTTTTATGCCACCCAGGTGGCATCCAGGCCCCCCTGTTTTGTTTGTTTTGTCAACTATCCCAAGGCTGTTCATTTTTCCTACAAACGTTACTTGATTAACCAGCTGCGCCAGATGATCCCCTTGAGTCTTACTCCCATAAAACTGCTGTTCAGGGAAAAAACAGGTAAAATAGCTTTTACAGGCAATACAAAGGAGTTTGAACGGATTCAGAAGAAAAAAAGAAAAATTACAACTAAAATGGACAAGCAGAGAAAAGAGCAGAGCCGGAAAAAAAGAGAACGGGACCGGAAAAATTCTTCCAATGGATTTGTTTGAATCAAACGCCCAAGAAGTTATGCATCTATCCTCCCCTCTAGCGGACAGGATGCGGCCGGACAGCCTGAATGAACTGATTGGCCAGGAACATATCACAGCCCGGGGGAGCCTGCTGCAAAAGGCAATTGAAAAAGACCGGGTCTTTTCCATGCTCCTCTGGGGTCCACCAGGGTGCGGCAAGACAACCCTTGCAAATATAATTGCCAAGGTTACCCAAAGCGAGTTTGTGAGGATTTCGGCTGTTTTGTCAGGGGTTCGGGATATTCGCCAGATCATTGACAGGGCCAAGGAAAAAAGAAACCTTTATAAAAAGAGGACCATCCTCTTTGTGGATGAAATCCACAGGTTTAACAAGGCCCAGCAGGATGCTTTTCTTTTCCATGTTGAAAACGGCCTGATTACCCTTGTGGGGGCCACCACTGAAAATCCTTCCTTTGAGGTGAACCCGGCCCTGGTTTCCAGGTGTCGGGTTTTTACCCTGAAACCTCTTGATCAATGCCATGTTTTGCAAATTTTAAAGAGAGGCCTCACAGATCAGAAAAAGGGGCTGGGCATGGCAGAGGATAGCTTTTCTTCCGATGCCCTTGACCATATTGCAAGGGTTTCTGAAGGAGATGCCCGCATTGGTCTGACCAACCTTGAAACAGCAGCCCTCCATTTTGGACCGGAAAAAATTATCTCAGTTAAAGATATTGAGGCGGCAATTGAAAAAAAATCCCTTTTATATGACAAGGCAGGGGAAGAGCATTATAATCTGATCTCCGCATTTATCAAAAGTCTTCGGGGCAGTGACCCCGATGCAGCCATTTACTGGCTTGAAAGGATGCTTGCCGCAGGAGACGACCCCTATTATATGCTTAGGAGGATGATCCGGTTTGCAACCGAGGATGTTGGTCTGGCAGATCCCGGTGCCTTGACAATGGCCTTGAATGCAGGCGAGTCTTTTCGAATACTGGGCCATCCTGAAGGGGATGGGTCTTTGTTTCAGGCGGCGGTTTATCTTGCCACAGCTCCCAAGAGCAATGCAGTGTATGCAGCCCATAAGGCCGTAAAAAAGGCGGTTGCCACCACAGGATACCAGCCTGTGCCCCTCCATATCCGCAATGCTCCGACTTCTTTGATGAAAGAGATGTCATATGGCAAAGGTTATAAGTATGCCCATGATTATAAGGACGGGTTTGTGCCCCAGTCATATCTTCCTTGCACCATGGAGGATGAGCGGTTTTATTTCCCCTCCCAAAGAGGATATGAAAAGATCGTGAAACAAAGGCTTGAGGCCTGGATTGATCTGAAAAAAGCAGACAAAAAAAAGAAATGACCTCTTATTCCTGGGGGGCTTTTCTGAGCCGGATAATCCTTGCCAGTGCCAGGTCATATTCGTTCCACCCGTCCAGATAGGTACTCAGGGCTTCCCTGTAATGGTGTGTTGCTGTTTCTTTGTCCTTAGCCCCCTCCGCCCAGAGACCCAAGGCTGTATGAAGGGTGATCAGTTTTTCCGGATTGCGGCCTGCCAATTTTACCAGGTCCTCCCTGGGGGTTCCCCGGGCAAGGTGTTTGCTGATAATTGAGTACCAGGGATCCTGGATTTGGGATTGGAAGTTTACAAGATGAGTCGTGGCCTCCCCGTGTGATGCCGTAATGTTGAGAATTTCCCCTTTTAAAAGTCCCAGGCTGAGACTTAGGGCAGTCTCCCGGGAAGGCTTGGACAAGAAACTATCAATAAAGGTCAATGCTTTTTCCCATTCAGAGTTCATGGCATGGAAAAAGGCCACCCGCCCGATAATGCTTCGGTTGCCAGGCAGCAGCTCCAGAAGGGCTTTATATGTTTTTATTTTTTCTTCATGGCCGGTATTAGAAGATTCAAATTTGTTGACCAGGGCAGATGCTGCGGTGTATCTTTTTTTTGCCTTTTCCCTGCTTTTTTTTGCTTTTTTCCTGAAGGCCATAATTTGAACCTGGTGTTCCTCTTTGTTGTCAACAAAAGCTCCATGTTTTTCCAGGAGTTCATCAAGCCTTGCAAAGGCAAGGATATATATATAGTCATTGGCACCTGCCGTTAAAATTGTTTCCTTGTAGCCTTTCATGGCCATGCCCATCTGGTTTTCTTTTTCCATTATCAGGCTTTGGATAAAGAGACGCCATGCTTTTTCTGAATTGTTCTCAAAATCGATAAAGCCTTGATTGATTTTTAAGCCCTTGGCCAATACCATTGCAAGGTATCCTGAAAATTCGTCCGGGTGTTGCCAGTTCATGGTAAACAAATCTTTTGTTAATGCACTGCTTTGGTCCTGGTTCCGTATCCAGTCGATAATATGGAGCATGAGTCTGGATGTGGTGTTTTCCGTGTCAATGGAAATCAATTGGGAGAACAGGTTGCGGCTTTTATCCAGATTGTTGCTGCAAAAGTGGAGAACTGCCGCCGTAAAGAACAATACAGGCTCCTTACTGGTTTCAAGCATGGTATCTGTGAGTTTTGCTGCCTGCCCATATTTGTGTTCCAGGGCAAGATCAGTGATCTGTTTGAGTTTTGTCTCCAGGGTGAAATCCAGTTTTCCATCCCATTTAGGCTGGCCCGCCTTTAGATCTTTGATAAATTGCGCCGGCCTTGAAATGGGCAGAATCAATCCAAAATCAGATAGTGGGGTGTTTACAGGAAGATAGCGGGTGGGCTGATTTGTTATCACACCTGATGCGATCCCGATGACATGGCCATTGGCATTGACGGCAGGTCCACCGCTGTTCCCTTTGTAAATGGAGGAATCCACCTGGATGATTTCCTTGGTACTCCGTCTGACGTGCCCCCTGGTGATACTGGCATTAATATGGTCATCCTGGGTTCTGTTCCCCAGGGGAAATCCCAGGATGATTACCGGAGAAAGTCGCTGGATGTGGGTTGGGTCCAGGTTTGTTTCAAGGGGCAGGGGGGTGAGGTTGCCGGGTACGTCATCAATTTTTAATACGGCAAAGTCGTGTTTAAAGGGAGAGTTTATCATCTCCCCTGTTTTGCCGGATGCCCTTGGTACTCCGACAATACGCAGATTGTTTTTCCCATGGGATTGGAAGGCCGATGCCAGATAATAGGAATCCGCAAGTTCATGGCTGTTTTTTAGGGACGGAAGCCGGTTAAAGGCTTTTTCACCCTCAAACCAGAGGAACATGCGATGGTTAAAATCCAATTTTTTATCAACATACTTGTATTGGTTGTAAATTTGAAAAAGCGTGGGGTCCTCAAGCCAGGGACATGCAACATGGCGGTTGGTCAACAGATATCCCTGGTTGTCCACAAGAAAGGCAGTCCCCTCCACCTTGTTTCTATAGACCACCCGGGTTGAATCCACAAGCCAGTATTCCACCATTATAAATCCAATGGAATCTGCATAGGATTCAATGAAACCGGAAAAACCAATCTCTTTTTTGCCCTCCCTGGAATCCATATAGAACCACGAAAACGTGTTTGCAGCAACAATTCCAACAATGAGAACCAGCAGCAGGACCACCATCCGCTTAAACCAGTTCAGCTCCTTGAGCAGTTTTGGCTTTTGTTTGAAGGCAGAGGTAAAAATAGATTTGTGGGGCATCTGGTTTAAAATTATGGACAGGGCAGATGCTATTTGTCCCATGGTCTTGGGCCTTAAATCCGGATCATCGGACAACATGACCTTAATTAAAACCCCAAGTTCCGGATCAAGCCCTTTGAGTTTGTCCACCTTGGCTGAAAAATCAATGAGGTTGTGGTCGGCGGTCAATAGTTCAATGAAAATTTTGCCAAGGGACCATATACCGGTTCTAAAATCAATGGCCCGTTCATTGACGATATCCGGGTGACTGGCCAATAGTTTCTGGAGCATGGGGCCGTGGTGGGTGGCCCGTGCATCTAAAAACCGAGATAGTTTGTAATTGATTTTT
The DNA here is from genome assembly GCA_030638935.1 of Desulfobacteraceae bacterium. Classification (GTDB taxonomy): domain Bacteria; phylum Desulfobacterota; class Desulfobacteria; order Desulfobacterales; family Desulfobacteraceae; genus NBML01. The sequence goes on from DAOWDR010000155.1 coordinate 4,688, forward strand.
ACTCCCAGGCCACGGGTCTGATCCTTGGGGATTAATATGTCTTCAAGGATGAGATAGGGCATGAAATGGTCGTGGGTGTGAAGAATTTCCAGAGCAGATGCAATGTTATAAAACAGGGTGACCATTCGCCGTTGGTCCTTTAATGCTCCGGAAACAAAGATGGTGCCCCAATTGTCAGCATCTACCCATTCACTGACCCTATACCAGTGGCCGGTTGAACTTTTCTTGATGGCAAAATGCTGGACAAAAAGATCCGGGGGGAGTTTGGCCAGTTCCTTTAATTCTGTTTCAAGCCTTTGGGCCGTGCCCTCAGTGACTCCGGATTGATCCGTAAACAGCCTGATGGTGACAGGCTTGATCCCATCCACTTTAATCGACTTACAGACAAGAGATGATCTGCCTTCATGGATGATATTTAAAATACGATAATCATCAATGAACTTCATTCCAGCAACAATATGGCTACCGCATGCCGGGCATGTCCTAATACTTTGGGCGACAATTTGTCCGCATGAGGTGCACCGTTTCATGATTTAACCCTCTTTGAAGGACAATCAGTTTGCCGTGGGATCCCAGGCAAACTTGGGTTTATTTTCAAGATATGGGATATTTACCTTTAGAATAGAAGTATTGGTGAAAATAGTCAAGAAAGCATAGTTAGCCTGCCATGGTGATCGCAAGTGGTTTTTTATGCCCAGCGTCATACCCGTTCAGGTCGGCTCACCTTTCCGTCGCTGGATGGCCCGCCTTGACAGGCTCTATGTCGGGCTGTACTTGTGGCGGGAAAACTCGCTACGCTCAAACAGTTCCCGCCACTTAGCGTTACGCCCGACAGAGCCTGTAACAAGACGTTCCAAAATGCTCC
>DAOWDR010000271.1 GCA_030638935.1 Desulfobacteraceae bacterium
AAAAATATTATTTCAGAGGTGTTTAAAAAGGCCAACAATAATATGGCTAAAGCAGCGCGAATGCTTCAGATACCCAGATCGACGCTACAATACAAAATTGAGCGCTATAAAATAAGCAAATAGAGTGTCTGGAAACGGTTGAACTTTAATTTTGACGAAAATGCTATGAATCTTTTTTGGCAGTTTTTTTTGAAATTTTATTTTTAAGGAAAAGAAAATAGACCAGGCAAAGAAGGACAAAACCCACAAAAAAAGTGCCGGGAAACCATACAAAGCTCTCTTTGAAAACCAGGTTTTCGACCATGGCCGGATCTAATTTGAAACTTTCCGGGGAAATCCCTGATTCCAGGGCCTGCTTTTTTATCTTCAGCAAAAGGGCATAGCCGATACCCAGCATTCCATAGGAAAGATTATAGGACAGGCCTTTAAAACTCAAGACTGTTGCCCGCTGTTCAGATGCAGTTTCACGGTTTAGGTAAAAACTGACAAAAAATCCATTGAAGTACATGGCGCTGAAGGTGACAAAGGCGGGCAAAAGGCCTGTCCATGGCCAGAAAAAGCTCATGAATGTAAGACCTGAAATGGTCAGGATGGCCGTGATCCAAAGTCCCTGGGCCGGAGCCTTTTGTTCTGCAATTTTTCTGGCTATTCTTGGAATTACTAAACCCAGCATGGCCACCATGGATCCTATGATACCGAAAAGGGATTCGGGCAGATGGATCATTCTATAGTACTGGCTGGACAGGGTGATGACCATGCGAATGATTCCGTCAAAGAGCATGCCAAAGAGAATTACGCTCAGAACAAAGGGGGTTTTGAAAATCCAGGACCCTGCTTCAAAGGTCAGGCCAAATGCCTGTTTTACCTGGGAAATTCTGGTCAAAGGGTGGGCCCCAGCACCTGAATCAGTAGCTGAATTAGCGGCTGTTTGGCCTATTTCTTCCATTCCCATGGTCGCAGCACAGGCAAAAAAGGATAGGATAAAGGTGGCGTAAAGGGGAAACCGCATGGTAATTTCCTGGGTCAGGGAAAGGTGAAATCCAAAGAATCGGCAAAAAATTTCCATAAGTCTGGGATCATATAGGGCTGCTCCTGTGCCCATTGCAACAACAAACCCCAGGGACTGGAACCGTGCTAAAACCTCCAGAACCCGTCCCCAGTCATCGGGATTGCCTTGTTCCTTAAGGGCATCATAGGCAAGGGCCTCATCTGCACCACTGGCAGCGGCCTCGGCCAGACCGCTTAAAATCCGGTTGATCAAAAACACATAAAAAACCAGAGACAGATCAGAGGTTGGCACAAAACTGATCATCCCCACCTCCACCACCATGGTCAGGGTGGCAAAAACAAGGAGACGTTTCCGGCCAATGATATCGGCAAGGGCACCTGAAGGAACTTCGGCCAGGACAATGGTGGCTGCCCAGACAGAATTAAGGATGGCAAACTGGGCCACGGTCAAGCCGAAATCAAGGAATAATATTGTAAAGACAGGGTAGTAAAATCTTGAGTTAAACAGAACCTTGAAGGCAATATACCGCCTGATGTTGGGGATGGAAAAGGGGGAAGCGTGTTTCATTTTTTCGGGTAGTTCCTTTGGAGGTCAGAAAATTAGAATGATCCGGATGTCCATTACATTTGTGCGGGTGGGACCGGTGATGATGAGATCTGCCAAGGCCTTAAAAAAATGGTATGAATCATTGTTTTTCATATAATCGTTTATATCAAGGCCTATTTTGGCTGCATTTTTCATGGTGAAGCCGTGTGCCGCTGCCCCGGCTGCATCCGTAGGCCCATCTGTTCCATCGGTGCCGATACTTGCGACAATTACATTTTCCAATCCGTCAATTATTGGGGCTGCCTGCATGGCAAACTCCATATTTCTGCCGCCTTTTCCATTTCCCCTGACCCTGACGGTGGTTTCACCGCCACTGATGATACAGGCAGGCGCTGGCACTGGATTTGAGGATGACAACACCTCCATTGCGATCCGGGAGTGCCAGTATGCAGCCTCTTTTGTATCCCCTTCAATGGAGGAAGATAAAATTAAAGAATTATACCCCAGCTTTTCTGCCTCGTTTTTTGCAGCCCCAAGGCAAATTATATTGGATGCAATGGTAAGGTTGGTTATTCTATTAAATATCTTGTCGTTCCTGTCCGGGGTTTCATCTATTTCTCCCTTGGTTCCTGCGGTGATATGGGCCCGGACAGAAGACGGGATCTTTTTTGTGAGTTTGTATTTTTTTAAAATTCCGAGGGCCCCGGCGAATGTTGAGGTGTCAGGGACAAAGGGCCCCGAGGCGATAACCTCAATTTTATCACCCACCACATCCGACATCATTAAATTTAATACGGTTGAAGGATATGCCAACCTTGCAAGGTTTCCTCCCTTGACAAGGGACAGGTGCTTTCGGACAGCATTGATTTCATCAATTGCTGCCCCGCTTTTAATGAGAAGATCCGTTGCTGTCTGTTTTTCTTCAAGGGTGATGCCTTCGGGGGGAAGGGTGAGTAGCGCAGATCCTCCACCTGAAATCAGGGAGATCACCAAATCATCTTTTGAAGCGTTTTCAAGCATGAGTTTTATTTGTTTTGCCGCAGAAATTGAGTTTTCATCGGGAAGGGGATGGGCTGCCTCAATGGTTTTAATGGAGGCAAGATTTTGTGTATACCCGTATTTTACACAAATGCAGCCTGCGTGAATCCGATTTCCAAGGATTTTTTCAACAGCCTTGGCCATTGATGCCGTGGCCTTGCCAGCCCCGACTATGATGATTT
>DAOWDR010000644.1 GCA_030638935.1 Desulfobacteraceae bacterium
AAGAGTTCGCAATTGGCAAAGGCACCGGAACCTGCATTTCCCACACCCACTTTTTTGCCAACCAGATCCTTTACGCTTTTGATACCGGAACCGGCACGGACTACCAGCTGGCCAGGTGCACCATAGAGCCATGCAACCGCCAGAACGTCTTCGTATTTTTTGGTATCATTTTTCATCATACCATTACGGCCCAGATAGACATGTCCGGAATAAACAACGCTCATCTGCTGTTTGCCGGCATTTGTTTTTCTCAGGTTTTCCACGGAACCGGCTGATGACTGGGCCTGTACCTTGAACTCGGAGACTGCTTTCATGGGCTTGAATACCTGGATGGCATTGGCAACCACCTGGAATGTACCGCCGGCAGGTCCGCCGCCGAACACGATTCTTTCCTTGGCAAATGCAGACTGGCAAAATGCCATTGAAATAACTGCGATAAAACCGATGACTAATAAACTTTTACCTTTCATGGGATTCTCCTTAAAATGGGTGTTGAATAAAACGATATAAACAAATAATCTTTTAACCAAGTATCAACCTATCAAGAAGAATTCAAAGGATCAATTGGAGGATTTCTGATTCTGCTGTAGTAATTTTTCTTACAAAAATTTCCAAACCTTCACCTGAAAAACGCCCCGACACCCCCATGCTAAAAATTCAATATCACAGTTGTCCAGGGCCATCCAGCTCTGAGGAAAGTTTGCTGACCGTTCTGACAAATTCGTTTTTAAATTTTTGGTTTTCTGCATCTGAAAAGCTTGTAAAATCAACCAACTTAAGTGTTTTTATCAAATTCAGCAGCTCAAGCATCTTAGTCTGGGCAAGGGTCTGGCATGCTGAAATCCCCACATCTTCGCCCTCCTCATTTTTCCCTGGCCTTAGCACATCCTTAGACAGGCCTTCAGTCTCCTTGAAACGATTGTGCAACACCTCGTATATAAGCAGAAACAAAGCGTCAACCCGATTGCTTTTGACCAGTGTGGGGCTGTGAAAAAAAGAAAAGTTTTTATCCACACTCACATCTGCTGTGCCAAGATATTCTATTTTCTCAAACCAGTTTAAGGTATAGGCCATGTGGTCTTTGGGCAGCCATTTGTCTTTTTCCCAGGCATGGGCCCGAACGGCTTTTGTCAATTCCGCAATACAATAATCATGGGTCTCATAATCAAAACTTCCCAATAGGGCACCGGACTGAAAAATATCCACACCTGGTCTATGGGCATGTTCTGAAATCTCTGCACATAGTATCCTGTCTTCTTTTCCCTGTCTCAGGATTATAATCTTATAGGAAGGTTTTTCCTTTTTAATGCGCACCAGTTCTTCAGCTGAATCCGGGGGAACAATGGAACCGGCAACACTGGGAGGCAAAAAAGCTGCTAAAAGACCGGGGCTCAGGTCAACCGTTTCCATAGCCGCCTTGAATACGGGCAGATCCTTTTCTTCCAGGGGGCAGACCGGTGTCAGCCTTCCTTTTTCCAGATCAGGTAAAAACAGATCCATGACAGCTTCAATACCGGCTTGCCAACGGGCACTCCTGGGGTCTTTTTTCTCATCAATCCATTGTTTTGCTTTTGATGCCATTTGGTCCATTAAGCCACTCCCTTTTCAATCTGTTAAACCCGGTATGGACAAAGGCATTCCCTCTGTCCCCGGATATTTTAGCACAAATATTAAACTAAGCATTTTAAATATCCGATTCAGGTAACAAAAGCAACTCATCCCCGGGCAGTGAGCAGAGAGTCCACTGATATGGTTAGATGACATGATCATTCAAATTTAATTTTGTTTAACACCAAACCCGAGGATGGGGCAATATGCCTTAACGGATTGTTATCTTGACCCTTAAGGGTTTCCTCGATATCCTTCAAACCAATCTCCCCCCTGCCAAGACTTAAAAGCTGCCCCATCATCAACCGGACCTGGTTCCGCATGAATCCCTTGGACTGAATGCGATAGGCATAGCTTTGTTTTGGAAAAAAGCTGGCTGAGAAGGCCAAGTTTTCTTCAATTTGACTGACCCGAATCTCTCTTTTAAATTGAGTGGCAGGCCCTGGTTTTGTGCAGTATCTTCTAAAATCATGCAAGCCTAAAAATAATTGGGCTCCTTTTTCCATCAAACCAATATCCAGATGATCCTGAAATGAGCTGATCAGGGGTGCACTGAAGGGGTGAGATTTTTCACCAAAGGAAAACAGATATAAATACTCCTTTAACTTGGGAGTGTTGATGATATTAAATGCTTTATCAACTTCCCTTATTTTCAATGCTCTAATGTCATTGGGCAGATTTAAATTCAAGGCTTTCAAAAACAAGGCAGTATCAAGGGGGGCATTTATAAATAATTCAAATGCCGAATGGTTGGCAGAAACCTTTGAATCTGTCCGGCTAGTGCCCAGAATCTTAAACTTTCCGTGACCCATAATAAATAAAATCGTCTTCTCCACCATGGATTCAACGGTTTTGACGCCGGGCTGCTTTAGCCAGCCATGGTATCGGAAGCCAAGATATTGAATATGAATTAAATAGTAGTATTCCATCATAATAGCCTGTTTCCATTTAAATTAAAAAAAGCATTTTCCTTGTCATATTCAAACCAGGCAAGGGTTGTCACAGAGAATGTCCTGTTCTTGAATAAACAATAAAAATTCTATATGATATTTTGAATAAAACATATGAGAAATTTTGGCAATTTTTTTAAATCAGACATGAGAAATTTTCGGAGAATATTGCTTTCATGGAAGTATCAAAGACAACCTCTGCCGTTGCCATCATTGCCCTGTTTGATGTGATCAGGGACCATGGGATGCCCATTGGAATCCTGGAACAAAAAACCGGAATAAATCGCAGAGAAATGGATGATCCCGATGCCAGAATCAAAATGACCCAGTTCCTGAAGTTATGGCAAATTGCAGAAGAGGTCAGCAAGGACCCGGCCATTGGCCTTAATTTAAGAAAAAAATACGGAGTCGGGATAATGCATTTTGTGGTGATGCTTGCTCTGAACAGTTCCAATCTTATGGAAGCCCTGGAAGCCTGGATGCAATATGACATGCTGATCTGCGACAATTACAGGAATAAAATTTCAGAAGGAAAAGACCATTATTGCATCACCTATACCAATATCTCTCCCAAACATGAAAACCGATGGATACCGGAACATCATATGTCCCTTGCCCTGGAATACGGGCGACAGATGAGCCGGACAAATTTTAACCCCATTCAAATCCTATTCAGACATGCAGACCCCGGCTATGGAGATATTTATGAAAAATGCTTCAACTGCCCGGTCATTTTTGACCAGGAAGAAAACATGTCATTGTTCCGAAAACAGGATCTTGAAATGCCAATAATCGGCCGGGACCCTTATCTTCAGGCCATTCTCAAAAAACATGCCGACAAATCCATTGAGAACCTGTCCAGATACATCTCCTTTAAAGAAAAAGTTCAGGAATTTATCATCAAAAACCTGCACAAGGGAATTGTGGATATCCAATCCGCCTCGGACGCCATGAACATGGACCGTTCTACTCTACACAGACATTTAAAAAAAGAAGGTACAATGTTCAGACATCTGCTCTCCCAGACCAGAAAAGAGCTGGCCCAAAAACATCTGGCCCAGGGCCTGAGCATTACCCAGACAGGCTATTTACTAGGATTCTCAGACCCATCCACCTTCCAGCGGGCCTTTAAACGCTGGCTAGGCAAAAGCCCGGGAGAGTTTAGAAAACAAAAAATTATGGAAAAACCTGATCCATTGATCTGAGTATTTTGGAAAAGCGCTGGCCATTTTTTGAATGGGTTTTATAAAAATTCAAACTACGTTCTATAATGGCCAGAACCTGGGGTTTGGACTGAATTTCTGGAACTTCCATAGCCAGCCTTGGATGACGGCCCAGTCTCCCTCCCAGCAACACCCGAAAACCTTTTTCCCCTTCTTCAATGGTACCTGTGGGACAGGCTGTGATGCATTTACCGCACAGCAGACAAAGAGATTGGTCAATCACTGGTTGTTCTTTTGTTTCATCCAGACAAATCGCCCCATCCGGGCAGACCTCCACACAGGCTGAACAGAGGGTACAGTCGTTCTCCCCCTGAACAGGCCTGACAGCACCAATGATACCGATATCCACTATCTGGGGACGGGAACAGGCATTGGGGCAGTCAGAAATGGAAACTCTGAATTCATGGTGAAATTTTATTCCCCCTGACACATTGGCTTTTAAAAAGGAAAGAATGTCTGCTTTTTCCATGATGGCCTGGATATCGGGTAAAATTGCGGCAGATGAATTGGCAATATTTGGGCAGCCATCCCCTCCGAAACAAGTGGATATATCATAGCCCTGCACCTCTTTTTCCATTCCGCCCTTGGACAAAAATTGTTTTTTAAGGGAGGTAACATCTTCAATCTCCACCTTTTTTTTACCTTTGCCTTCAGCATGGGCTTCCACTTTTTTTCGTACCTTTTTTCGAATAAAAAAAGGTACTTTTTTTATGGCAGCCTCAGCTTGGGGCGACCATTTCATGAAATGATTTCTCCCCTAGAGCTTATCACAACTTCTTTAAAGGGGATATCAGCACCTGCCTGTTCAAGGGCTTTTTTAATGATCCCGGCCATGCTGGAACAGCAGGGAACTTCCATGATCACCGAAGTGATACTCTTGATGCCGGACTCTGCAAATATCTGGGTAAACTTATCCACATATTTTTGTGTATCATCAAACTTGGGACATCCTATCATCACGGCACGGCCTTTAAGAAAATCCCCATGGAAAGAGGGGTAGGCAACGGGTACACAATCTGCGGCAATTAAAAGATCCGCCCCTTTCAGGAAGGGAGCTCCTGCAGGAACCAGATGGATCTGAACCGGCCCGTGACCAAGTTCCGACGCTCCCCCGGAGGCTTGTGCCTTTGCTTCGTTGGCACAATTGCAGGCATGGTCCCCACCGGCTGTTGGAAAGGTTTTCAAGGCAGCAGACGGACATCCGCCTCCAACCGGGGCAATTTTTTTGTCTGTTGCCTGCTTTTTAAGCAGTTCTTCCACAGCTTCTTCGTCAAACTCCTCTGCTACACGTTCAACAATTTTAAGAGCATCCTGGGGGCAATCACCCATGCAGGCTCCCAGGCCGTCGCAATATCTATCGGCAATAACCTTTGCCTTGCCATCCACAATCTGAATGGCACCTTCGGCACAGGCAAGAATACAATTGCCGCATCCGTCACAAAGTTCCTCATCAATCTCAATTATTTTTCTGGTCACTTTCATTTTATTCTCCTCACAGGGGACAGCAGTTGGATCATCCCGTGGTTCATTTCTTCAATTGTGCATTAATTGTCCTGCATTAAAACTTCTTTTGCCAAAAGGTTTCCCGATTCCGTCAAAAAGAGCCGATCAAGTTTAGCTTGAAACTGAATTTCATCGATTTCATTTTTTGCCTTGCATTCATACATATTGGTCAGCATGTCTGCATCATACAGAACCTTAAAGTTCAAACTCTCATCCTCACCAGGATGGTGGTGGTGGCCGATAATTTCGCAGACTTCTTCAACAAGGTCTTTTTTTGCCCCTATATCACCCATGAGTTCCCTTGCCACAAGAGGACCTTCGATTTCCTGGTACTTGGCAGCAGAAGAGTTGTATTTTTCTTCGGCATTTTTTATACCAATGTCATGGAGATAGGCGGCACACAGGACCACAGCCAGATTTGCCTTTTCTTTTTTTCCAATTTGTTCCGCATATCTTGCCACTTTCCCGGCATGGCCGATGCGTTTAAAATCTCTGCCAAAATATCTTTTCATGGACACAGCCACCCGGTCTTTAAGAAGATCTTCACGCTGGGCAACAAACTCTTCGGGCAGGGTTCCAAGACATTGTTCGGCAAACTTGCAATAGGAGGCACATCCGAAATCCATCTTTGGATTGACAATTTTTTTCTTGCAATTGCCGCAGCGCCGGGTGGCGTCATCTTTGAAAAACTCCATGGGATGTCCGCATTCCGGGCATTTAGTATCAAAGATAGCATCCTTATTCCAATATTGAGTATCCTGACCTGGGCATTGCATGATTTACCTTCCTTCCTTTGAGAACCTGTGGGGAGCGGCAGACAGGAGACTCCCCTGCCTGCCGATTCTAATAGTTTACTTACCCTGCATCATGGCTTCTATATCAGCCTCGGGCTCGGTAATGGGTTTAATATCAAAGTTTTCAACAAGCACGTTCAGTACAGTGGGGGATACAAAGGCCGGCAGACTTGGCCCTAAGCGGATACCCTTGACGCCCAGGTGAAGCAGTGCCAGAAGAACGGCAACGGCTTTTTGCTCATACCATCCGATATCAAAGGAGATGGGCAGATCATTTATATCATCCAGACCAAACACTTCCTTAAGTTTCAGGGCAATGACGACCAGAGAGTAGCAGTCGTTGCACTGGCCCGCATCCAGAACCCTTGGGATCCCGCCGATATCTCCCAGATCCAGTTTGTTGTATCTGTATTTAGCGCATCCGGCAGTCAGGATTACTGCATCCTGGGGCAGTTTCTCGGCTACTTCGGTAAAATAATTTCTGCTTTTATGACGGCCGTCACATCCGGCCATGACCACAAAACGTTTGATTGCACCTGATTTAACAGCATCCACAACCTTGTCGGCCAGGGCCAGCACCTGGTTGTGGGCAAATCCGGCTACAATTTTGCCGGTTTCAATTTCCTGGGGCGGAGTACATTTTTTGGCCTGTTCCACAAGGGCTGAAAAATCCTTTGTTCCGCCATTGACCCGGTCGGAAACATTGATTGCACCAGGGAAGGCGGTAACGCCGGTGGTGTAAAGCCTGTCAAGATAAGTACTTTTCTTTTTCAGGGGAACCACGCAGTTGGTGGTCATGAGGATTGGGCCGTTAAAGGACTCAAACTCCTCATTCTGATGCCACCAGGAGCCACCGTAATTACCCTTCAGGTGGTCATATTTTTTAAAGGCCGGATAGGAATTGGCCGGAAGCATTTCCCCGTGGGTGTAGACATCAACACCAGTACCATCAGTCTGTTTTAAAAGTTCTTCCATATCTTTAAGATCATGACCGGAAATAAGTATTCCAGGATTTGTTCCAACTCCGATATTGACCTCGGTAATTTCGGGATGGCCGTATGCCGTGGTATTGGCCTCGTCC
>DAOWDR010000503.1 GCA_030638935.1 Desulfobacteraceae bacterium
ATATATTTATGGCCTATTTCCACGGAGTTATGACTGGCAAAGAGATATTGCTTGGCAGAAGGTGCCAGCTCACAGGCAATGAGTGCCCCTGCCGTTGAAATCAACCCGTCACAGATCACGGGGATGCCCCGGGCCGCAGCACCCAGCACTAATCCGGCAAGGCCCCCGATTTCAAGCCCTCCAACCTTGGAGAGGATGTCCAGGGGATCTGATGGGTCTGGCTTGTGGAGGTCCAGGCCTTTTTGGATGACTGCGATTTTGTTTTTAAGGGCTGCATCATCAATGCCTGTTCCTCTGCCGGTGAGCTTTTCCACGGGAATCCCTGAAAAGGCGGCAATAATGGCCGAAGAGGGGGTGGTGTTGCCTATGCCCATGTCGCCGGTACCCAGAAGGTCAATTGGTGCTTCTGCTTCCAGTTCAGCCACAATTTCAATTCCTGCTTCAATGGATTGAATGGCTTGTTCCCTGGTCATGGCCGGTTCCTTGGTAAAATTTGCCGTGCCGTGTCTGACTTTTTTATGGAAAATGGGCAAATCCTGGTCAAAGTCATAGTTTACCCCGAGATCAGCTGCCTTTACAATGGCACCGGCATGGTTGCCGATGACATTGACCGATGCACCTCCCCCGGCAAAATTTAAGACCATCTGGGGGGTGACTTCCGCCGGAAAGAGGCTGATTCCTTCCTGGGTAACCCCATGGTCCCCGGCACAGGTGACGATGCGTTTATTGGTCAATTTTACGTTAATGGTCCCCTTGATGGCGGCCAGGCGGGCTGCGATATCTTCCATTAACCCCAGGCTGCCGGGGGGCTTGGCCTGGTTAAGCAGCCGGTCTTTCGCAGCACCCAGGGCCTCCTGGTTCAAGGTTTTGGGTATGGATGCAATTGTCTGTTCAAGTAGTGACATGGCTTACCTCTTGTCTGTTATATCGTTTTCAAATATTTCCATGCCTTTTTTCATGGCACAAAAATCTCCGCACATTGTGCAGGTTTCCTTTTGCTTTGGTGCCCGTTCTTCCCGTATCCCCCTTGCAACTTCCGGAAAGAGCAGGTATTTTTCAATGTCATCCCACCGCATGTCCCTTCGGGCCATGGCAGCCTGTTTTTCATTTTCCCTTCTTTCGGGATATTTGGAAATATCCCCGATTCTAGCAGCCAGCCGTGTGGCCCGAACCCCTTGCCTGACATCATTTACATTGGGCAGGGCCAGGTGTTCGGCCGGGGTGATATAGCAGACAAGGTCTGCCCCGAATCTGGCGGAACTGGCAGCACCGATGGCCGCTGTGATATGGTCGTAACCTGCCCCGGTGTCGCAGGGGATGGGGCCTAGTACATAATAGGGGGCATTGCCGGACATACGTTTTTCCAGCATTATATTGCCCTCAATCTCGTCCAGGGGTACATGTCCCGGGCCTTCAACCATCATCTGGCATCCATTGGCTCGGCCAATTTCCGTAAGTTCACAGTTGATGATCATTTCCGCCATCTGGGCCCGGTCATGGCTGTCATGGATGGCCCCTGCCCGGATACCGTTGCCTAAAGACAGGACGGCATCATATTTTTTCATCAGGGCAGTAACCCTGTCAAACTGTTCATACAAAGGGTTTTCTTTTTTATTGATATCCATCCAGGCCACCATATAGGTACCGCCCTTGGAGGCCAGTCCGCCGTACCGGAATCCTTGTTTTCTCAAACGTTCAATGGTGTAGAGGTTGATGCCGCAGTGGATTGCCATGAAGCTTAAACCGTCATCCAATTGTTTTTCTATGAGGTCAAACAAATATTCCGGGTCCAGCCTGGCCGGGTTTTTATATTCTCGGATGGTCTCCTTAAAGGCCTGGTACAGGGGCACGTTTCCCACGGGAAGGCTGGTATTTCCAAGCACGGCTCTTCGCACTTCATCCAGGTCTCCGTCTGCGGACAGCTCCATGAGGGTGTCTGCCCCCTCTTCTTCTGCAGCCATTGCCTTTTGAATTTCCAGATTAATATCGCAGATGTCCGATGAGGTACCTATTGAGGCATTGACCTTGGTCCTAAGTCCTGTGCCGATCCCGGTTGTTTTCTGATTTTTCCGACTGGGGTTGCAGGGGATTACGATCTCCCCCTTTGCCACATGGGTCTGTATAAATGCTTCGGACAGGCCCTCGTCTTTGGCCACTCTTTTCATCTCTTGGGTGATAATGCCCTGGCGGGCGTATTCCAGCTGTGTTGTCATAGTTTCCTCGCTATGCTTTTTCCTGCAAAACACAAAAGGTTTTTGCAAGAAATAAATCTTACAAAACCCTTTACCATCGAGTTTTACATGATCAAGAATGTCTGGTTCGTCTTCTGACTTTCGGCATTTAATCTATTTTTTTACCTTCCCGTGTGAACAGTGGCCATGACAAAAAATAAATATTTCCGATTACAGCGGCGGGACCGTCACGGAGTTTCACCGTGTTCCGTGGACCAGACACTTCCAATAAATTGTGAAGACCTTTTACATGAAATCGGTCTATTAAGTCAATATTTTCTTTACAAATCAGGTGTCTTGATCAATAGTCCTTGTAGAACTGGGAAAAGAATTTAAAGGATACCATGGTAGCAGATAAATTGATCAAAAGCAGGTTCCGGTATTTACATATTTCCAACGACGTACTTCTGGGCAATATGATTGCCGTTTTTATTGGTGACAGGCTGACCCGTATCCTGTTTGAGCATAGGGTGGGGGAAGCTTCCCAAGCCCTTTTGGACATGGTATATTATCTGGATTTTTTTTATGTCCCCATTTGTGTTGTGGTGATGTCCGTGGTCACCGTCTGGTATGAAAGACCCATCCGTCATTGCCTGAGATCTTTTTACAAAGGGTTTGCCCCGGACCCGATTTTGTTGGAAAATGCCCGTCGTCGGGTGCTTAATGAACCATATATGATTCTGTTCCTGGATATGGTTATCTGGTGCCTGGGGGCCTTTCTTTTCTGGGCGGCTGGATCTCCGGCCGCTGGGATCGGTATTGCCAGCGGTATGCTTACCGTGACCCTGGCATTTTTCTGGGTGGAACATGTGTCCCAACACAATTTGGTGCCTTTGTTTTTCCCTGAGGGAGATCTGTCAACGGTGCGGGGGGTGAGAACCGGGAGCCTGAGAAGACGGTTTGCCGCCCTGATAATTGCCGTGTCCGTAGTGCCCCTGGCTTTTATCCATTTAACCATTGTCCGGTTCAAACACATGCAGATGATGGATGAACTGACCCTGCTCATGCTGGTCCGTCGCATGACAGAAACCATTGCCGTGGAAAGTATCATGTTCATGGGGATTGCCATTGTCCTGTCCTGGCTGGTGGTTCAGAATATGAAGCGGCCGGTGACTGAGATCATCAAAGTCATGGGCCATGTGAAAAAAGGTGATTTTTCCAAAAAAGCAAAGGTTTTCAGTACTGATGAGATAGGGTTTGCCGGAGAAACCCTCAACGCCATGACCGCAGGATTGAGGGAGCGGGAACTGATTAAGGATGTTTTTGGTAAATACGTGGACTCAAGGGTCAGGGATGAAATCCTCAGCGGCCGGGTTCCCCTGGATGGCGAACTCAAAGAAGCCACCATCTTGTTTGCAGATTTGAGAAATTTTACCCCCCTGGTGGCGGTGACTCCGCCCAAGGAATTGATTTATGTATTGAATGCCTATCTCAATGAAATGGCGGAAGCCATTAAGGAAAACAACGGGTTGATTCTTCAGTTTATCGGGGATGAAGTGGAGGCTGTGTTTGGCGCACCCGTATACCAGTCCGGCCACGAACTGGCATCAGTTAAAACCGCCCTTGCCATGCGCCTTCGCCTGGAACAGCTCAATAAACGATTTGAGGGCGAAGGGATTCCCCCCATTGCCCACGGGGTGGGAATTCATACCGGGTCTGTCCTGGCTGCCAACATAGGCAGTGCAGACCGGTCTGCCTATTCTTTGATAGGGGACACTGTGAACCTGGCCTCCAGAATCCAGGGGCTGACCAAGGAGTTTAAGACTGATATCCTTGTGAGTGAAACGATTCAATCCCTTTTATCGGTTCACTATGATTTCCAACCCATGCCTGAAATAAGGGTTAAGGGCAAGTTAGATCCCATCCGGGTTTTTTCCCTGAACCATGAAATGGGGTGATTTTCTATTTTGTCAGGCCACTCTATCTTGTCCGGGACCTATGAATTTTAAAATGGAACGGATTTTTTCAGAAATATCCATGAATGCCGTTACAACATCCGGGTCAAACTGGCGGCCTGTGCAGTTGACGATTTCTGCCATGGCATCGTCAAAATTCCTGGCCGGCCGGTAGGGGCGGTTTTGTAAAATGGCAGACAGGCTATCTGCCAGGGCAATGATCCTTGCGCCCAGGGGGATAGCCTCCCCTTTAAGGCCGCAGGGGTAGCCTTTGCCGTCATACCGTTCGTGGTGGTGGCGGACCATATCCACAATCCCGTTTTCCAGAAGTGATACCACCGGACGAAGGATGTTGGCGCCTGTATCCGGGTGTTTTTTAATAAACTGCCATTCAGTTTCGTTCAAGGGGCCTGATTTTTTTAATACGGTATCCGGGACCCCGATCTTTCCGATATCGTGGAGATGGCCTGCAATATGGATGAGATCCGCCTCTCCCGGGCCAATGCCCATGGACAGGGCAATGGAATGGGCGATTTCCGCCACCTCCTCCGAGTGCAGGCTTGTAAATGGATCCTTTGCATCAATGGCGGTTCCCAAGGATTCTGAAAACTGGTGCAATACCGTTGTTGCCGTTATTGTCGACTGATTCCTGTAAAGACATTTGGAACAGCTACTCTTTTTGTTGATCACGGATATCCCCTTTAATAATTCATTTTGTTGATACAGCGGGCTTATACAGGGGAAAAGTTTGCTTGTCAATAAAAATTAGGCATACATAACTTATTTTAAGTTTTACACGAAAACTTTATCCCATCATGGGAAAAAAGATATCTGATATTTCAGATTGACTGCCAGGGGAAACTAGTTTATCATCCCAACCTTAGTTCACTGGGGGTGCTTTAATTAGCTGAGAGAAGTTACAGACTTCAACCCTTAGAACCTGATACGGTTAGTACCGGCGTAGGGAAAGTGGTGTTCGTTTGCAAGTCGTTATTTTTCCATCCTTATTCTCCGCCGATACAATTTATATCCGTTCAGGACAAGAACCATAATTGTTTTTTTTGTTTTGGAGGTGTTATGAAAAAAAACCGGGAATGAAAATCCTTTTTACGAGCATTTTGACCGGCTCCTTGCCATCTGTGAGCAGCATGATGTCTGCATCAGCCTTGGCGACGGTCTGCGTCCCGGTTCTATCATGGATTCAACCGATGCCCCCCCCAGATCCAGGAATTGATTACCCTGGGTGAGCTGACAAAACGTGCTTGGGAAAAAAATATCCAGGTCATCATCGAAGGACCGGGCCATGTCCCCCTCCACGAGGTGGAGATGAACATGAAACTCCAGAAAAAACTCTGCCACAACGCACCTTTTTATGTGTTAGGACCTCTTGTGACTGATATTGCACCGGGATACGATCATATCACCTCTGCCATTGATCCGGGCAAAGCACGTGCTTACAGGGAATCTTCCCAGCCGTCGGAAAAAGGCGTCTGCACCATGTGTGGTGATTTTTGCGCCATGAAACGGGTGAACGACCTTTTGTAAGTTTTTGTGGTCCTTAATATGTAAGAACGGATCCGCCGTCAAAAAGAAGATCCCCGCCAACCAGGTAGGTGGCATGTCGTGAAAATCCAAAGATGATCATGTTGGCCACCTCAATGGGGGTCATCATCTCTTTGATTCTGGATTTGCCCAGCATGACATTTTCAATGACTTCATCCCGGGTGATCCCCCTTTGTTTTGCCTGGTCTGCAATCTGGTTCAGGGCCAGCCGGGTTTGCACAAATCCAGTACTCACGGTAAAAGACCTGATACTGCCGTTTCCTTCGGCAGAGATCGACTGGCTCAACCCCCTGAGTCCGAATTTTGTCAGATTATAGACAGGTTTGTTTTTTGTGCAGATATGGCCGTGGATAGAAGACATGTTGGCAATGACACCTAACTTGTCATTGCTGTTTTTCATATGGGGAATCACAAGTTTGGACAAAAGGAAGGGCGCTCTGAGCATGAGGCGCTGCATGAGATCATAGGTTTCCATGGGAAAGTTCTCAACGCTGTCAATATGCTGAATCCCTGCTATATTGGCCATGTATTTTATCTGGCCAAGGGTTGCGGCCCTGGCCACTGCCTTTGCCACAGCATCATCGTCACAGAGGTCTGTCCGGATAAAAACCATTCTCCCTCCGTGGGATTCAACAGCCCTGCAGGTTTTTTGTCCCTCTTTTTCATTGATGTCAAGTCCTGCAACCATGAGTTTGTTTTTGGCGGCCGCAATGGCGGTTGCCCGTCCAATGCCGCTTCCGGCTCCCGTGATGATGCAGACGTTCTCTGGATTGAAATTCTTATCTTTAATGGTAAGAATTTCATAGGCTAAAATTTCAGGTTCCCGGATTTCCATGTCTCTCCTTTCAGGTTTTGCCACATTATCCTGGCTCAATGACCTGGCTTTTCAATGGTGGATAGTCCAAATCCTCTGCCAGTTGATACGGGTTCTATTTGCTCTGCTGAATTAATTTATAAAGTTAGCAACTTTCAGGCCGTAAATGAGGTTCAGAAAATATTTATATATAACCTTCTATAATTTAAAGATCTTATCTTTTTTCTCGACTTTTGGCGGGAAACAAAATATAGGGAATAGAGCGTAGTATAAATTCTACATGTAGACTATTTGATACATTTTGGCGGAGATTAAATGACAATGAATGAATCTGAAAGGCCCAGGCAGGAGATTTTAAAAGAGCTGGAAATGTATCAATTTATCTTTAACAGCATCAACCATGGGGCCACTGTAATTGATCCCCAGGGCCGGATCACTCATTTGAACGAACCCTATGGTCGGTTTCTGGGAATTGACCCTGGAGAACAGATCGGCAAACATTGTACTCAGGTTTTTGAAAATACCCGGATGCATCTGGTGGCCCGCACGGGAAAGCCGGAGATCAACAAGTCCCAGCGTATCAACCAGACCGACATGGTGGTCCAGCGTATCCCCATAAAAAAAGACGGAAAAGTGATTGCAGTATATGGCCAGGTGGTTTTTAGGGATATCTCCGAAGTCCGGGCCCTGGCTGAAAAACTTTCTTTGCTGGAATCAAAGGTAAAAGTCTATGAAAAGGAATTGTTTGATTTAAGATCCACCCGGTACACCTGTGACAGTATTATCGGAAAAAGTCGGGAAATCCAATATCTGAAACACCAGGCCGGGCAGGCCGCCTCCAATGATTCCACGGTCATGATCACCGGTGACAGCGGTACGGGTAAGGAACTTTTTGCCCAGGCCATCCACCATGGAAGCAAAAGAAGTCTTCACCCCTTTATCCGGATCAATTGCGCTGCCATCCCAAAGGACTTGCTGGAATCGGAATTGTTCGGGTATGAGGAGGGAGCCTTTACCGGGGCAAAGGCCAGGGGAAAGCCTGGGAAATTCGAATTGGCGGACAAGGGTACTGTTTTTTTGGATGAACTAGGGGATTTGCCCCTGGAGATGCAGCCTAAATTGCTCCGTGTTCTGGAAGAAAAGGAATTTGAAAGAGTCGGGGGAACCCGGATCATCCGGTCTGATTTCAGGGTGATCTGTGCCACAAACCAGAATCTTGAGGCCCTGATTGAAAAGCAAAGATTTCGCAAGGATCTGTTTTATCGACTCAATGTGATCCCCATTGAGATTCCCCCCCTAAGGGAGCGGCGGGATGATATTCTCCCCATTGCCAGGCACTTGATCCGGAAAATGACCCGGGAAGCTGATCTCTCGGAAATGAAAATTGAAAAAATGGCTGAACAGGAGCTGATCAATCATGATTGGCCGGGGAATGTCAGAGAATTGTCCAATGTGCTGGAACGGGCCATGTACGCATCGGAAAACAATATGATTTACAAAGGGGATCTGCCGTTTTCCATGGCTTTTTCAGGTAAAAAGGCATTGGAACCCACCCGGGCCAGCCTGAAAAATGCCCGGAATCAGGCCCAGATCAAGGCCATTTACCAGGCCCTTGCCAAAACCGGATACAATAAGGTCAAAGCAGCCAGGCTTCTGGGTATTCACAGAACCCTGCTCTATAAAAAAATGAAGGAATACAATATCGGGTTGAAACCGGAATGATCAATTCCCTGCCGGCAAATAGTTCCCGGCAGGGAAGAACGAAAAGGGTTATCCTGCTTCATAGGTGCAGGATGTAAAATCAATTTCTTCTCCGCATTTGCTGCATTTGTGTATTTTTTCAAATTCATCGGAGAAAATTTCCTTTGGTTCATCACATTTTGGGCATTTACAGGTGAAGGATTTTAAATCTTTAAAATTTTCAAAACCCGGGCAATGTTGAGGTGTACTCATGACTATCTCCTTATTGTTAATTAGGTATAAACAAAAAACCGAAATAATCGGTTTCTAACAATTGGTATTAGCTGAGCCGGCGAAAAAGGGGGAGGCAAATTTGATTTTCCCTATGTTCATATCTATCAAATCCGTGGCTATTGTCAATATATGGATTCTTTTTTTAAAAGTTTATTTCATGTCCACCAGGGTTCTTCCCCGCAGCTGTCCTTTGAGTATCTTTTCAATGCTGGGGCCAAGGTTTTCAAGGTTAACCCGGGTGGACATGCTTTCCAGCATATCTGGTTTCCAGTCCGATGAGAGGTGCTCCCAGAGTGTTTGGCGCAATGGCATGGGACAATGCTGGGAGTCAATACCGATTAATGAGACCCCCCTTAAAATAAAGGGAAAGACATTGATGGGCAGGTCCGGGGAGGCCACATTCCCGCAGCAGGTAACAATCCCTAAGGAATCAGTGGATTTAATGGCCGTGGCCAGTATGTCGCCGCCCACCGTATCAATGACTCCTGACCATCTTGGTTTAAGAATGGGGGGACCGGTTTTTTCAAGAAAAGTGTCCCGTCCAATGATTTTTTTTACCCCAAGGCCTTCCAAGAAACCGGTATCGGGCTTGCCTGAAACCGCATCCACCGCATATCCCAGTTTTGCAAGGATGGCGCAGGCAA
Organism: Desulfobacteraceae bacterium; assembly: GCA_030638935.1. Taxonomy (GTDB): domain Bacteria; phylum Desulfobacterota; class Desulfobacteria; order Desulfobacterales; family Desulfobacteraceae; genus NBML01. Next base: position 9,122 of record DAOWDR010000503.1, read on the forward strand.
GGGAACCCACTCCTCCTGTGGCTCCTGTTACAAGAACGGATCCCTGGTCAGGCTTTACCCCTGAAATCAGTCGTTCAACAGACATGGCAGCGGTAAATCCGGCAGTACCAAGGATCATGCTTTGTTCCAAACTGAGACCCTTGGGCAGGGGCACCACCCATCCGGCAGGGACACTAATATACTGGCCAAAACCACCAGCGGTATTCATGCCCAGATCATAGGAGGTCACAATGACGGAATCACCTTTTTTAAACCCCTTAACCTGGCTTTGCTCCACAATGCCTGCCGCATCAATGCCAGGGGTGTGGGGGTATTGCCGGGTCACACCCTTGTTGCCCGAGGCAGACAAAGCATCTTTATAGTTCAGGGAAGAATGATTTACCCGGATGAGGACCTCCCCAGGGGGCAGGTCCTTGGTGCTCATTTCTTTAACGGCTTGGGAAAAGGTCTTGTCACGGGTTTCTTCTACGATAAAGGCATTATATCTTATGTTTTCCATTATATCCTCCATTTTTTTATATGGTCCACTCAAGGCCCAGTTCCCTTAATCTGCCCTCTTTTGGGTTGCCGGTTTCAGCATCCCAGCCCAGGAATTCGTAGTATTGACTCTTCATTTCAGACCATGCCCCGGCGTCAACGCAAAGGCCCTTTGCAGGCCCGTCTGGAAGTTCTTCAAACAAGCGCTGGGGAAGTGTGTCATCTGCTGCGGTAAAGCCCTGCCTTGCATTAATCTGGCGTAGCATGGTGATCCTTCTTTCTCCCACCTTCATGAGTTCGAACATGGTACAGTCCCAACCGGTTGCAGCTTTTAACAGATCCTCAAGGTCTCTATAGGTGAAGAGGCTGCCGCATCCCCATATGAACATGCAAAGACTTAGGATGTCCAGAAGGCTGTAATAGTATTGGGAGTAAACGGTCATTCTTACCTTGTTCAGATCTGAACAGGAGGGGGGTCCTTGTCCCAGAATGCCAAGTCCTTTGGATATGTCCGCCTGGCTTGACAAAAGCCAGTCATGCTCGTTGGACAAGTGCTCCGTCTTGATCGCCGACAAGCCATACATCAGCCCAGCGCTGACATTTACATGGGCCACGTGTACGTCCGAAACCCTGTTTTTCACATAGATGCTAAAGGGTGCTGTTGTTTTTACCAGTTTTTCATCTGTTG
>DAOWDR010000366.1 GCA_030638935.1 Desulfobacteraceae bacterium
ATGGGAACCGAATTTTTCCACATTGTGCTGATCTACCCAAGTCCTCGCGGGTAAAACCATCAATTATTCAGGCAGGTTTTCTGGCTTCCGGATCAGCTTACTTGTCACTCCTTCCCGTTGAAAAACTGTTCAGCAGTGGTTGCAGTGATGTTCATCCCCGGTTACAGCGGCGGGTCCGTTCCTGAATTACACAGGATTCCCTTTTAACTGCATCTAGCAGCACCTGAAATATCCGCTCAAAATAACCCTTTCACCAAAAGGTGTCAAGTAAAAATGCCGGTCCCTTAACCTTCGAAAAGATTAATATAATTGAGGTCTTAGTTTTGATTGTCCTGGAAAATATCGGGTCTTAGCACATCAAATGAGTTAAACCCGGTTTTTAATGAAAAAAGAATGGATAAAATGACACTGAAATATTCAGTGTAGAAAATACACCCCATTATGGCGATCTGATATTTTATGGCAACAATGGGAATGGAGCCTCCAAGAATCTGACCTGTCATCATGCCGGGTAAAGAAACCAGTCCGATGGTAGCCATGGAGGCCAGTGTCGGGTTAATGGCTGCAACAAGGCTTTCCTTGAACCAGGGTTTTAATGCCTGGGTTCTGTTGTTGAAAAGGGTCAGGGAATAGAGGTATTCTTTTTCATTTTTCTTCAAACCTGAATAGAAATTGGTGAGTCCGATAATTATACTTCGCAGGCAGTTTCCCAGCAGCATCCCGCCGACGGGAACCAGGTATTTGGCTTCAAACAGGTTGTCAATATGAACCACCACTCCATTAAAGAAGAGTAAAAGAACGGCAAAGGGGATAAGCAGTGAAAAAAACAAGGGTTTAAAAAATATTCGGACTTTTAGATTGCTGGATCTCAATATGGAATGGCAGGCAATGGAAATCATGAGCAGCAGATAGACCCCATTGAGCCAGGGGGAATCAAATTTAAATAAAAATTCAAGATAGAGTCCCACAAAGCTAAGTTGCAGGCACATTCTTCCCATTCCAATGATGATTTTTTTATTTATCCCAAGTTTCAAATATCGGCTGAGGTAAAGGATGGGAAAAAGAAATATTAATAATGAAGCAAGGGATAAAATGCTCAGATCCTGGGCACCCATTTTATGACCACCTTTCGATTCGAACTGTTGAATTGTCCTGCCAGCAATGATCATGGGAAATCAGGACGCAGGTTTTATCAAGGGATAGGATATGGCGGGCTATCTTTTGTTTCATGGCATCATCCAGGGCCGAGGTGGGTTCATCCAAAAGCCAGATTGGTCGGTCCAGCAGGAAACCGATCAGAAGCCCTATGCGTTGGCGTTCACCCCCGGACAGATCCCTTGTCCTCTTTTGGAGTGTGCCTGGGGAAAGTTCTAAAAACATTAATTGTTGGTTTATTTTTTCCCGGGATAGTTTTTTGGAGAAGTTGAATTCCCAGATATCTGTCAGAAGCTGGCCTACCATCTCATTCTTTAGATCAATATCCTGGCTTAAATAAAATATTTTCTGACGGATCTGATGTATATGAGTTTTGTCAAGATTCAAGCCGTTAACCATGATTCGTCCGGATTCGGGCTGTTCAAACCCAAGGATCAGCCGGAACAGGCTTGTCTTTCCTAAACCGGATTTGCCCAGAATTAATACTTTTTCATTTTCATCCACACAAAGGTTTAGGTCTGAAAAAATTCGGGTATTGCCAATATCATGGCTGACAGATTCAAATGAGATCATGGAGTTTCCTTTTAAATATCATATTATCTATATATTTAGGGTTAAAACCCCATCTGTCAATTGAAAAATTTGTGGTGAAAAGCTCGTGGTAAAAAAACTTCATAAAAATCGTCATTCACAATTATTCCAGGCTCTTGTAGCTGAATAGGATCAAGGAAAGGGAATCCTGTGAGAACCAGGAGCGGTCCCGCCGCTGTAATTGGGTACAAAGGCCTCGATAACCACTGATTTGTTAAAGAATCGGGAAGGTGAGGCACCAAAGAATAACCCAAAAGCCAGAAAACCTTCCTTGGTTTATAACTGTTTCATCTCTGCGGAAGACAGAGAACCAGGCCCTAATCTTGGTTGATCCTTCTGCTGTGCAGAAGGATTTTTGTTTTTTTGGGCCGTGATATTTTTAAATTTAATAGAGTAACCTTAAAAAGGAGTCGACATGAAAACGAAAATCTTGATACCAATGGCCATTTTAATCTTGCTGGTTTTTTCCAGCAGTGCATTTGCTTCCCATCACAAGGGTGAAATATCTAAAAAGGAGGGAATCCTGTTGGTGGCATTTGGGTCCAGCGAGGCCAGTGCCAGGGTTTCCTTTGAGAATATAGAAAGAAAAACCCGACAGGCATGTCCTGAGACCCCCATTTTTTGGGCCTATACTTCAAGAATTATCCGGGAAAAGCTTGCAAAACAGGGCCTTATGATCGATTCTCCCGAAATTGCCCTGGCAAAAATGATGGATCAGGGATTTACCCATGTGGTGGTTCAGAGCCTGCATACCATTCTGGGTACCATGCACCATGATCTGGCCCAAACCGTTGCTGCCTTTAATTCCATGGGCCGGTTTGAGAAGATCCTCATGGGAAATCCCCTCCTGGCAAGCCAGAAAGATATGGAACAAACCGTGGATGCCATTTTATCGACCATTCCCAAGGAACGGAAAAAAGGAGAAGCCGTCGTTCTCATGGGCCATGGTACCCATCATTCGGCAAATGCCTTTTATTCAGCCCTCATGTTCCAGGTTCAGCTCAAGGACCCCAACGTTTTTGTGGGCACAGTGGAAGGTTATCCTGAAATAAAAGATATAAAATTCTGGCTTGGGGAGAAAAAGATAAAAACAGCCTGGCTCATCCCCTTTATGTCCGTGGCCGGCGACCATGCCAAAAACGATATGGCAGGGGATGAAGACGATTCCTGGCAGTCGATCCTGACAAAGGTTGGTATCCAATGCAAACCCGTTCTGAAAGGAACCGCAGAGTTTGATGCCTTTGTTGACATCTGGGTGGACCATATTAAAATATCCCTAAAACATTTTTAGAAAGGCGCTGACGCATACATCCCTTAAGCAATCAGGGGAGCTGCGATAAAAGATAGATCCCGCCCCTGCGGCATCGGGGTAGGTTGAGTGACCGGGGAGGTTCACAGGGCATATGGAAATTCTTTTCCATATGCCCTACCCTTTTTTACACCCTGGGAATTATGTTTGAAATTTTGGTGGCCCTATACCCCCTTAGACCTACTTGGTAGCCCTTATTTTACAGAAAAAAGCCTTTTTGATAAAGCAATACAGAGG
>DAOWDR010000482.1 GCA_030638935.1 Desulfobacteraceae bacterium
AAATCATATCTAGGTGATATTTTGTCAAACATCTCTTTGACAAAATCAAGTTCTTCATTCATCGTTGACAACCTGAATTTCTGAGTTATTTTATTGTATTTGCCAGGGCGGTAGGAAAAATACCATACTAAAACCAATATTACAAATATAAACGAACCGTAATGCTTGAGATGATTGGGTGAATATGACTGATAAACGTGACTATTATGAAATTCTTGGTGTTGCCAGGGATGCTGAAAAACCAGAGCTGAAAAAGGCTTACAGAAAGCAGGCCATCAAATATCACCCGGATAAAAATCCGGACAATAAAGAGGCTGAAGATAAGTTTAAGGACGCTTCGGAAGCCTATGAAGTGCTGAGCAATGACAATAAACGTCAGATTTATGATCAGTTCGGGCACCAGGGCCTGGAAGGTTCCGGTCATTCAGGGCCCAGCGGGTTTGAGGATATTTTTTCAAGTTTTGGTGATATCTTTGAAGATTTTTTCGGGTTTGGCGGCAACCAGGGTGGACGGAGAAGCCGGGTACAAAAAGGATCAGACCTTCGTTACAATATGTCCATTGATTTTATGGAAGCAGCCTTTGGCACGGAAAAAACAATTTCCATTCCCAAGATGGATATCTGCGGGGAATGTGAGGGGTCAGGATGCCGGCCGGGAACCAGTCCCGAAACCTGCTCCCACTGCCACGGTACGGGCCAGTTTATCCAGAGCCAGGGCTTTTTCAAGGTAAAGACTTCCTGTCCCTATTGCAGGGGACGTGGGACCATGATCTCCAATCCTTGTGCCAAGTGCCGGGGTGCAGGAAGGATTGAGATTACCAGAAAGGTTCAGGTCAAAATTCCGGCCGGAGTCGATGTGGGGTCCAAGTTGCGGCTTACGGGAGAGGGTGAAGGATCTCCCTCTCCTGATGGTCCTCCAGGAGATGTATATGTGGTGATCAATGTAAATCCCCATAAATTTTTTCAGCGGGATAACACCGATATTATCTGTGCCATTGATATCTCATTTATCCAGGCAGCCCTGGGTGATGAGATTATCATCCCCACCCTGGTGGGTGAGGAAAAATTTATGATTCCCAAGGGGACCCAGTTCGGGGATACCTTCCGGCTGAGGGGAGAGGGTATTGCCTCGCTTCGAACCGGGCGCAGGGGGGATCAGATCATAAAGGTGATTATTAAGATTCCCAAAAAACTGAGCCAGAAACAAAAAGACCTTTTAAAAGAGTTTGACAGACTGGACTCAAATAAAATATCAAATAAATTAAAAAATTTATTTAAGAACCTGTAAAGATCAGTGAAGGCGGAAATATGTTTGAGCTTAAGGTGAAAACCCGGTTTGCAGGCGCCCATCAACTCACCATGGTGGGGCATAAATGTGAAAATCTCCATGGGCATAATTGGCAGGTGGAAGTTTGTGTTACAGGGAAGGAACTCAATTCAGCCGGTGTGCTGGCTGATTTTGGAGATATTAAACGGGCAGTGCGCCAGGTGGTGGACAAGGAGCTGGATCACCAGTTCCTCAATGAACTGGATGTCTTTAGCGGTGAACAGCCGACCTCTGAACGCATTGCCGTATATATAGCCCAAAAGGTCCAGGCCCTCCTTGGGGAGAGCCTGGGCAAAGATCTTGTTGTGTCCAGGGTCATGGCCTGGGAATCCGAGGATGCCTGCGCCACTTATATCCCTGATTAAGAAATTTTTTATTGAAGTTCGATGATCCGTTTGGCCGGTATTAGCCCTGTTGCGGCTGCAGATACAATATTGCCGGCCACTCCGGGTCCGTCCCCTGCCACATACATGCCCTTTATATTGGTTTCCAGGTAATTGCTGGTTTCGACCTGGGTGGCAAAGAACTTGATCTCAGGCGCATAGAGTAGGGTCTCATCGTTGGAAACCCCTGGAACCACATGATTTAAAGTTTCAAGCCCTTCAATGAGGTTGGTGAGAATCCGCTCGGGAAGGGCCATTGCAATATCCCCGCACACCACGTTGGTCATGGTGGGTTCAATATAACCCTTGCTGATCCGGTTCCATGTGGATCTTCGTCCCCGCTTGAGATCTCCGAACCTTTGCAGGATGGGCTTCCCCCCGCCTATGATGGTGGCAAGCCGGCCAATGGATTCTCCATAGGCCTGGTTGTCTGTTACCGGCTCTGTGAGAACCACTTTTGAAAGAAATGCAAAATTGGTGTTGGAGGATTTTTTGCCTGAATAGGCATGGCCGTTGACACAGACAAAATCCTTGTAGTTTTCAAGGGAAATGAATCCACCCTGGTTGGTGCAAAATGTCCGTGTCTGGTCGTCATAGGTATTGGTCTGGATAAAAAAAGTCGGGTCATAAATGACATTGCACAGATCATCCATGATGTCATTGTGGACTTCAACCCGGACGCCCACTTCAATGCCCCGCTGGCTTACATTAATGCCGTGTTTCTGGGCAACAGATGCCATCCAGTTGGCGCCGATCCTGCCCGGGGCAAGGATGACATTGGGAGCCTTATATTCTCCTTTGTTCGTGATCACGCCCTGAACCTGACCGTCCTGCTCAAGAATATCAATCACTTCTTCTTTTGTTTTGACCTCAAGTCCTTTGGACTTTATATGGTCTGCCATTTGGGTAATATATCCGGGCAAATTGTCACTTCCCAGGTGCTTTTGCTTGATCAAAAGAAGGTCGATTCCAAATCGTTTCGCCTCTTTTCTGATCTGTTTGGCCTCATCCATATTAGTGGGATATATGGGGCCGTCCATTTTAAACCGGGTAAAGATTTTTTCAGTTTCATTAATGAGTTCCTGGGCTGAACTCAAGGGCATAAACTGGGTCAGGTCAGTTTTTCCCAATCTGGGAATGAAGTTGAGTTTTCCATCGGAGTAGAGACCTGCACCCCCGATGCCGGCCAGAATATTACAGGGATCACATTGGATACATTTCTGGAGGTTGTGGTTGGGGCATTTGCGTTTCAGAGAGTCTTTACCCTTTTCGATCAAAAGGACCTTCAGGTTTGAGTGCTCTTTTAGATGATAGGCCGCAAAAAGACCGGCAGGCCCACCGCCTACGATAATTACATCATACATTATAATTCACCTTAAATTTAATTTATCGACAACCTTTTAAAATAACAGTATTTCAAATATTATCAAGTTATTTTTTTATAGGCCATGGCCCCAGTCATTGTTTAAACTGGATGAATGTATTTGAAATCATCGGTAAAACAAAATTCTTTTTTCTCTGCTTTAACCTCGTGAATTATATCAATATTATTTAGGATCATAAGTTCTTCCCCTGTGTCTGATCCTTTTATCATATTTATGCCGGAAGGTGCCCATATACCCGAATTGCCGCAATAATCAAGCCCTTTTTTTGTGTGGGCCCCCACAGCGTTGGCAGCCATAACCCAGGCCTGATTTTGACATGCCAATGCCTGCATCATTACATTCCATTGAACTTGATAATAGGCATCCTCATTTATTTTCAGTTCCTTATACTCTCTTTTTCCCTGTTTTCTCCATGCTGCTGTCACGATAATTCCATCGACATTTTGAATATGTGCAAGCTCGTGGAAAAGCTGGGGAAAACAGATATCATAACAGGTCAGAAACCCAAATTTTCCCCATTCTGTTTCCAGCACCAAAGAGTCCTTTACCCCTGAGATAAGATATTGTTTTTCACTTCCCGGCAAAAAGGTTTTTTTGTAGGTTCTGTCGTTGTCAAAATACTTTTGGGTGCGGTCAAGAACCAAATTTATATTAAAATATTTTTCAGAGGCATCAACTTTTTTAAGGCCGCTGAAGACTATATATTGCATGGTTTCGTTGACATAGGTTTTAGCAACCTCATCTATCCAAGGCAACAGCTGGTCAAGGCAGGCCTTTTGTTTCATATATTTCTGGCATTCTTTTTCAGGTTCCCAGAAATACCCTGAGAGGCTGTATTCAGGAAAAATCACCAAATTGGTTTTTTTTTCCGTAAAAAGGTCCAGGGCATCAATAATCTTTTTTTTATTTTGTTCCAGATTTCCGGGTATTGAACTTATATTAGCAATGCCAACGGAAAGATTATTCCTGGTTTTTGAATAATCTTTTTCATTTAAGATGAACATGTTTCATCCTTTCTTCTTTGACTGTTTTTATGCATAAACCAATCAACTTATCCATTTTTTTCTCTTGTTCAAAATTCAATACCAGATTTTTCAGGGAGTTTGCATTGGTTTTGCCCAGAACAGGAGAAGTCAGCCATAAAAATTTGTCTTCAAGTTCCTGATCCGTAGGGAATCTGGTGTGTGGGTCCCACCTTGCTGACATCACGCCCGAGGAAAATTTATGGTCGGCAGCAGTGGTGATTTCAACTTCAGATTCGGCTTTTTCAGGAAATTTTTTCTGGAACCGTTTCTGGGCAGTTATGGTGATTTTATCCATCAGTCTTTTAATATCTTTGTCAAAGAGCCGTGGGGCAAGCACCTGCCTTGGACCGACTTCTTTGTCCAGCAGTGCTGCGGCAATGGGAAATGCGATATTGTATTGGGCCTCTTCAGTATTTTTTGGATAATCGCAGCTTAGGGCGGCAGACTCTTTAAAGGTGAACACTTTTATTGTTTTAATATTTTCAATTTCAATGGAGTTTTCTGCCATAATCTTCAAAGCACCGTCCACCCCGGGTTGGGCCCACCGGCAGGCAGAATAGGGTTTAAAATAAAGATTCATCATTTCATAGGAACTGCCCAAAGATTCAACCCATTCTATTTTTGGGGAATCATCAAAAATCGGGTTGATTCCTGTAAAGCCGTTTTTTGCCATTAAAGCAGACATGACAGCCACCATACACCCCCAGCCGATACTGTCTTTTCCCATGCCGGGAATTTCAATGCACTTCATCATGGGCGCAATGGGGGCATGGTATTCTGCCGCTCCAAGGGCATGCCGAAGTTTTTTTAAGGAGAGACCAAAAATTTTCCCCGCAACAGCCGCCCCTCCAATGGCTCCCCAGCTTCCTGAAGAATGGTAGGTTTCATATGTGGCATGACGGATCAGCCCGGCACGAATAGCTATTTCATATCCTATCACCAGGGCGGTTAAAAATTGTTTCCCGGTTATTTCAGGTACAATTTCCCCTGCGGCCAGGGCCACCGGCAGCACACAGGCACCCGGGTGCCCCATTGTAGGCCTGTAGCCGTCATCAATATCCAGTGCATTATTGGCAAATCCGTTGACAAGGGCAGCACCGGATGCAGACAGTTTACTCCCCTTGACAAGTATGGTGGATTCATTTCCCTTAAACTGTGCTGCGGCAAAGGAAGTCATCAGTTCCGCCACAGGGGTCTGGTGCCCTGCGATCAGGGCACCCAGGGTGTCCAAAAAACACCGTTTTGATTGATGTTGAACAATGCCGGGCAATTTTGACCAATCTGTTGTAATGATAAAATCTAAAACGCAATCATTGTTTTTCATGATATTTATCCTTATATAATAATTGGGTCTTGATTGCCCGTTTTTTTTAAGGTGATCAGGATTTTATCATGCCGGAGCGAACCCCCTTAAGGTATCCCATGCAAAAATCATCCCTGCCAAGCAGCATGTCTGCAGTGCCTATGGTTGCCATGATTTTGGAATCCAGGGGATCAATAATGGCTGAATCCATTCCCGCAGCCATCATCAGGCTGACAAAGGTTCGATTGATGATTTTGCGCTGGGGAAGACCATAGGAAATATTTGACAAACCCCCTGTGATATGTACTTGGGGAAACCTGGCTTTGATTGCCCGGACCGCAGCAAGGACCATTATTCCCTTGTTGGAGTCGGTGGAAATGGGCTGAACCAGAGGGTCAATATAAATAGAGGCTGTTGGAATGTTAATTTTGTTGAGCTCTTCCACCAGGGTTATGGCGCGGTTCAGGATATCATTGGAAGAGGCAGGCATGCCGGAATCATCCATACAAAGGGCTATGACCTTGCATTCTTTTTTTTCAAGAAAAGGCATCATGGCATCAAAACGATCTTTTTCCAGTGAAATGGAATTGATCATGGGTATTTTTTCCACCATTTGGAAGGCCATTTCCAGAATGGCCGGATCAGGGCTGTCCAGGGTCAGGGGTATGGTGGCAACCGGCTGTATTGTATCAATCAGCCATTTCATGTCTTCTTTCTCATGGCCGATGCGGGCCCCGGCATTGACATCAATATAGTTGGCCCCGGCATCCTGCTGTTTTTTTACATCCTCAATGATATAATCTGCATCCCTTTGCACAACTGCTGCCTGGACAAGTTTTCTGGAGGTGTTAATCCTCTCGCCGATTACTTGAAACATCTTGTTTCCTCCTAGGCTGCCAGAGCTTTGGCAAGTTTTGAAGCAGATCCTGCATCTGCGGCAAACCCGTCGGCACCGATTTCATCGGCAAAGGCCTGGGTTACAGGAGCACCCCCCACCAGAATTTTAACCTGATCCCGGAGCCCTGCTTCAACAATGGCATCAACGGTAAGTTTCATCATGGGCATGGTGGTGGTCAAAAGGGCTGACAAGCAAACGATGCTGGCATTTTTTTCCTTGATCTGGGCAACAAAATCCTCCGGTCCAATATCCACTCCCAGGTTGTGAACCTCCATGCCGGCACTCTCCATCATCATGGACACAAGGTTTTTTCCGATGTCATGGAGATCTCCTTTAACCGTACCAATGACCACACTACCCTTGGTGGCGGACTCTCCGTCGCCCAGAAGGGGTTTTAAAATCGCCACTCCTTTGGCCATGGCCTGGGCAGCCATCAGCACTTCAGGAATGAACATATCCTCATTTTCCATTTTTTCCCCAACAATATCCATGCCGGCAATCAATCCGTTATTTAGGATATCAGCGGCTGGAGTGCCGTTTTTAAGTGCCTCATTTACCAGTTGAACCAGTTGTTGTTCATCAAGGCTAACTAGGGTCTCTTTTATTTGGGTAAAATCAGTCATGATTTTGGTCCTTTTTATAGTATCTGAATAGTATAGAATTATTTTTTTTTTGACATTACAACAATATGTTAAACTTTTTCTTTATTTCCTTGTCAATTTTTTCCGGAATACAAGACTGGTTTGGTTTTTCAAGAAGTTTTTTAGCTATAATAACTGCCCTTTGCCTGGTATCAAGGCTGCCTTCTTTGACCCATTTTTCACGGCTTTTTCTGTCTGTCACTCCATTGCCGTTATAGTATTCTGTTCTCATATGGGCCATGGTATGGGGGGATGTCATGAAATTGCCTCCGGGACCCACGGAATCAATAACTTCCAGGGCAAGGTGGTCGGGGTCCACATCAATGCCCTTGAGAACCTTGCAGCAGTTTCCGATAATTTCATCGTCAATGACATATTGCTCATGGGCAATGGTGAGCATGGATTCAAGCATGCCTGCACTGTGATGGATATAATTGGAGCCCCCCATGGATGCAAGTACTGCGGTCAGAGCTTTTTCATAACCGGCCTGGGCATCGGGAACCTTTGAGTCGGTAAGTCCCGATGAGTTGTAATTGGGAACTTTTATGTGATGTGCCAGCTGGTGGATGGCGGCATTCATCATGCCACATTCCACAGCACCCCCTGAGTAGCCCATGGTTTTGAGGTTTGCCATGCCCGGGATGCCGCCGTAAAGCAGGGGAGCTCCCGGATTGGTCAGCTGGCAGATGGTTATACCGGCAAGCTGTTCTGCATGGATCTGGGCCAGGGTTCCGGCCATGGTTAAAGGAGATGTTGATCCTGCCATGGGCGCACATGAAAGTGCTACCGGGATGAGGTTGCGGTTTGCTTCCTGCATGATAAGAGTAGACTGGGTGCACAACTTTAAAGGACTGATGGCAAAGGATGTGATAACTGAGATAAAGGGTCTTTTCTGGAGGTTTTCAAGGCTGCCGGCAATCATGGATGCCATTTCAATTACATTATGCAGTCCTTGTTCATCATTTACACCCGACATGACATGTTTTGAAGAGCCGGAAAGGCAGGTGTAAAACATGTTGATATCATAATCTTTTTTGTCAATGTCTGTGGGAATACAGGGCCGAACCAGAAAATGGATATTTTCCAGCTGGTCCACAAGTTGTGACACTTCATAAAGATCTTTCAGGGTTGTGGGTCTGGCTTCACCTGTTTTAGAATCCAATATTTTAATAGCTGCTCCACCGGTTCCGAGATGGACGCGGTTTTCTGTCAGGTGAAGATCGTTTTTAGGGTCCTGACCGCAAAGCATAACTTTTTCAGGGGCTTTTGCCACCTGCTCAGCAATCATTTCCTTAGAAAATCTGATATTTTTTTTATCCCTGTCAATGGTCCCACCGTTGTCTTCAAGCATTTGAACTGTATTTTCCAGCCCTTGTTCATAGGTAATCCCTGTTTTTTCAAGAATCTCCAGGGAAGCTTCATGAACTATTTTTACCTGTTCCGGTGACAGGGGGCGATACTGGCCTCCCTGTAAGCCCATTAAATTCATGACAATCT
>DAOWDR010000228.1 GCA_030638935.1 Desulfobacteraceae bacterium
AGAAAGGCAAAACTTAAATTCTATAAAGAGTGTTCCTTTTGCGGAACATCAGAATTATATTTTGAGAACAAAGTCTCTGAAAAGGCATAACAGGGATAATTGGTTTGTGTGATAAAGAAAAAAAAGAGGATAAGTTCCAGACCTATATTTAAGGACGGAGATGCGCAGTTGAAACGTAAGAAAAAGGGTGGTGGGGGACAGAAAAAAAAAGATTCCTCCGGTTCCGGATCGGAACGAAAGGGAGTGATTGTTGCCCACCACGGGATTGCCGTGGATATTTTGTTTGAATCCGGAGAACGGCAGAAGGTAAAGGTGAAAAGGCGGGCAGGGCATGTTGTCGGTGACAACGTGGTTGTGAAAGACCAGCGCCTCATGCGGTTGCCACGCAGAACTCAGCTTTGCAGAAGGGATTCCCGGGGCAGTGTTAGAACTGTCGGTGCTAACCTGGATGTTCTGGGTATAGTGGTATCCCCCTTGCCTTTACCGACGCCAGGATATATTGACCAGGCCATTGTTGCAGCAAGGGAGGCGGACCTTACTCCTGTGCTGGTGATCAACAAGGGTGATCTTGAAGATGCTGATACCTTTGCTGCCGGGCTTACCTCCACCTATGGGGGCATTTTGGATGTTTTTGTGGTGAGCGCTGTCACGGGCGAGGGGCTTGATGTCCTGAAGTTGTATCTGGGGCAGGGGGTCAGAAGCTTTTTTGTGGGCATCACAGGGGTGGGAAAATGCGGCCGGCTCAATGCAATTTGCCCGACACTGGATCTCAGGGTGGGGGAGCTTTATGAAATGGGCAACAGGGGGTGCAATACCACCACGGTTTCCACCCTTCATTCACTTCCGGGCGGGGGAGAACTTGTGGATACTCCGGGTTTTAACGAGTTCGGGCTGGTGGATATTTCCACAGATGATCTGGCAGGCTTTTTCCCCGGATTTGAAGAGGCCATGGAGGGCTCTTGCCATTTCAGGGATTGCCGTCACCGCACGGAACCGGGCTGCGCCGTGTCGGAATTGGTAGAAAGCGGTAGGATTCCGGAAGAACGTTATAACACCTATCTTGAGATCCTTGCCCAGCTTGAAGCCGGGGATGCCAGGTTTAAAACCCGGCGTTAGGGTTAGATATCCTAACCCCGGGCAAAACCCTATTGGCGTTCAAGTGATGATTGCAATGATACCCAGGGAACCTCACATCCCCAATTTTCAGAGGATACATAGATAATATTGTCTGAAACGGTGATGGAAAGATCCATGGTCCGTTTCACAAGCTCTGCCAATTCCTGTATATTTTTCCACTTAAACTGAAAAACAGATACATTCAAATCTGCAAATTTTACCTGTGCCCTGTCCCACCAGCTATTTGATTTCAGGTTAAAAGAATACACCTTAACTTCCGGGGAAAGCCGGGTTGCTTTTTTGATTCTGTCAAAGGCAGGCTCTCCAATATCAATCCATAATGAAAGCCGGTCATCCAATGTGCGGGCCCAGATATCCGGTTCTTCCACGGCGGAAAGTCCTTTTGTAAAGGATAAATTTTCTCTGGCATTCATGCAGAAAGCCAGGACCCGGGCCATCATTCGCTCAAGTGATTCAGAAGGGTGCCGGGCAATGGTCAAATTGAGGCTGTCATAATGATTTTCATCGATATTTGATAATGAAATTTTTATTTTGTAAATTGTTGGTTTTAAAGCCACGAACACGCCCTTATATTTTGTAAAGATATAAAAGAGATCCAATAAACCAATCAAGGCGACTCTGTCAACGATTTTAGGGCTGGTGTTAAATTTTCATTGCTTTTGTTTACACCCGGGAATGGAAATTAGCTGGTAATCAGGCAGCAATATCAGGAAAAATGGGGATGGCGGTCACAGGGACAGGAGAGTTTTTCATTACCTTTTCACAGACACTTCCAAATTGGAAGTGTCCTTTTTCTCCATGAGTTGCCATAACAACCATTTCCACTTCTTTGTCTTTAATAAATTTTAATATCTCCTGGGCTGGGTCCCCCACAGCAATGTTTTTTACATAAAGGGAACTGCCTCCCATATATTTGTCGCAGATCTGATCAAGACGCTTTTTTGCTAATTTTTCTGCATGTTTCATTAATTCATCTATGTGTTTTTCACCAAAATCTCCATACCAAGATTTATGATGGGCAATATCCTGAATAACATAAAGAACATGAACTTGAGCGTTATACTGTTTTGTCAGGGATTGTACGTAGGGAAGTGCTTTCTCGGCATTGCTGGAAAAATCTGTGGGCCAGAGGATTTTTTTGATTTTCATGGTGCCTCCTTGTTTTTTTCACGGATATTAAGTGAATCAATATCCGGATTTTAATTTATTGAAATTCCAAGGTATGAGATTTTATTTTTGGTTCCGAAAGATATAGTACATCTTTTTTTGCCATGGCCACAAGCTTAATATTACATGCCGTGCACCTTGAAAAGAAAGAAATTAAATTTTTTAATCCTAAGAAATCAATCACTTCAATGAGCTGGTCCTATGGCAAATGTGCTGAATAGTTACCCGGGTTTTTTAATAATTACAATAATAGCCCATTGATGCTTGGGAGATACATGTTTACAATAGATTGATAAAAACAATTTTTTAAAGAGGGACTTATGTTGAAAGTATATGCTGCCAAATGGTGTCTACATTGTACGAAAACAATTGAATATTTAAAAAATAATAAGATTGAATTTGAATATTTTGAAATAGAAAAACAATCAAAAAATACAATTCAGAAAATCATCGACGTAAACGGAGGCGATGACTGGGTGGTTCCAACACTTGAATTTAATGGAAAATGGAGGGAAGGCAAACTTTATAATGAGAAAGAACTGAAGACCGATTTAGGTCAATTGGGTTTAAAATAAGATTAGAGTTTTTTAAGAACTGAATAATTTTTCTGAAAATGGTGGATACTTAAAAAAGAAAGGGAGTAGAGATATATGATTC
>DAOWDR010000161.1 GCA_030638935.1 Desulfobacteraceae bacterium
ACAGGTAGTTCCGGCATTTTTGCCCGTTTGATTTTTTTCACTCCGTCCACACTGGTAAAAATGGATTCATGGATTCTTTTTTGTTGCAGCGAATCCTTTACAGGTTCCACAGGCTCACCCCTAAGAAAGCAGTCTATGGATCTTGCGGCCCGCCGGCCGCCACCAATGGCATCAACCACAAGGGCGGGACCCGTGGCTGCATCCCCGGCCGTGAAAACATAGGGTATGGTGGCCTGGCGCGTTGCTGGCTCATTATCAATGGTATTCCACCGGGTCAGTTCCAGTTCGGTCATCCTTGGATGGGGGTCCTGCTGCTTAAAAGATGCCTCGGGAGACTGGCCTATGGCAGAGATTACCATATCCACATCCAGAAGTGTTTCAGATCCTTCAATTGGTTCGGGACGGCGACGCCCACTGGCATCTGGTTCGCCCAATTGCATTTTCAGGTATTCCAGCTGGGTGCATTTTCCCTGATCATCTGCTACCACCCGGGTGGGTGCTGCCAGGAAAACAAAGTCAATTCCTTCTTCCTCCGAAGCCACAATTTCAACCTCATTGGCCGGCATTTCTTTGCGGGTTCTCCTGTAAACCATATATACTTTATCAAGGCCCATTCTTAAAAGGGTCCTGGCACAGTCGACCGCAGTATTACCACCGCCGACTATAGCGGCTGTTTTTCCTAATTTGATTTTTTCACCGGAAGAGATTCTCTGGAGGAAATTAATACCTGTAAAGCAGCCTTCCAGGTCTTCGCCTTCAATACCCAGAGAATAATCTTCCCAGGCACCAACTCCAAGGAATACAGCCTGATAGCCCGAGGCCATAATAGATCCCAATCCAAAGTCCACACCAAATTTAAGATGGGTAAATGCCTTGATCCCGAGATCCAGGATTCCCTGGATCTCCCAGTCCAGAACCTTTTTGGGGAGCCTGTATTCCGGAATTCCATACCTTAGCATACCGCCCAGTTTTGGCATGGCTTCAAATATGTCCACCTTGTATCCGATACGTCTTAAAAAGAAGGCGCAGGAAAGCCCAGAGGGGCCTCCGCCGATAACGGCAACCTTTTTGCCTCTATCAGGAGCACACTTGATGGGAATACGACTGCCGGAATTCATTTCATAGTCTGATACAAAACGTTTGAGCTGGTTAATGGATACCGGTTCGTCTTCAACCCCCCTGCGGCATTGATCTTCACAGGGGTGGGGGCATACCCGTCCACAGGCAAGGGGCAAAGGATTTCTCATTCTAATGGTCTGAACCGCTTCCTTGTATTTGCCTTCCTTTAGCTGGTTTATATACCGGGGGATATTGATCTCTGCCGGGCAGGTTTGGGCACAGGGAGCCAGGGGATCATTTTTCTGGTTGAACTTCATGAGTTTTTCAGTAAGGGTTTTAACCTCGATAATATCCTTGGGACAGGCTTTTTGACAGGCTCCACATCCCACGCATTTGTCATCATCCACAACCGGATGACCCTCAGGACCCATGTGAACTGCATCAAAGGTACAGGCCTTGACACAATCGCCAAGCCCTATACAGCCCACGCCGCAGACCCGTTGACCACCAAAAACAACGGCCATGGCCTTGCAGGAGGAAACGCCCATGTAATGGTATTTATCCTCCGCCCGAAAGCCGCCTTCACACATATTGTAAGACAGAGGACTTTCCGCTGATCCGGCATCCACACCCATGATCTTAGAAACTGCTTCAACCCCTTCCTTGCTGTTGATAATGCATAGACTGGGGCCTTCCTTGCCGGTGACAATGGCTTCTGCTGCAGCAGAACACCCGGCATAACCGCACCCGCCGCAGTTGGCAGCAGCAAGGTTGTTTTCAACTTCTGCGATTCTTGGATCTTCGTACACGTAGAAGACTTTGGATGAAAGGCTCAGTACAATACCGCACACAGCACCGATACCTAACATGAACAATAAAGCTGGAATCATAATATCACCTTGATTTAATTAAAACATTCTCTTGAAAGAGTGGATGTTAGAATAATTATTCCAATGCATTTTAAACCATTCCCTTAAATGACATGAATGTAAGTGCAATCATTCCTGCGGTCACAAGGCCGATGGAAGTGTCCTGCAGGGGTTTGGGTACCCTGGCTATATTGATTCTTTCCCTAACTCCGGCAAAGAGGATAAGGGCAAGACCGAATCCTAAGGCATAGGAAAAAGAGGATACGGCTGCTTCAAGAAAGCTAGATTCTTCCTTGATGTTGATCAAACAGACACCCATGACCGCACAGTTTGTCGTGATCAGGGGAAGGAAAATTCCCAGGCCCGCATAAAGGCCGGGGATGCTTTTTTTCAGGAACATTTCCACAAACTGGACAAGGGATGCAATGACCAGGATAAAGGAAACCGTACGTAAATATTCAACATTCAATGCCTTTAACAGGTAAGTGTCAACTGTCCATGTGATAATACCGGCCATGACAAGAACAAAGATGACTGCCATGGCCATTCCCACGGCTGTTTCCATCTTCTTGGATGTCCCGAGAAAAGGGCAGCAGCCAAGAAACTGGGCAAGGAGAATATTGTTGATAAAAATGCAGCTGATGGATAGGACGAATAGATCACCCATGATTTATCTCCTTTTTATTTTTTACCAATGAGGTTCATTATACAGAGCATGAGTCCCAGGCCTACAAATGCACCGGGTGCCTCAATCATGAACTTGAAGGGAAGAAAATTGGCGCCCATTTCAAAGGCGGGAACACCTCCCCAAATGGTCAGGGTGCCGTTGCCTAAAAGTTCCCTTAAAGCTCCGAGGGAGGAAAGGGAAAGTGTGAATCCTATACCGATTCCCAGTCCGTCTGCAACGGAAAAGAGGGGAGTATTTTTACTGGCAAATGCCTCCGCCCTTCCAAGGACTATACAATTTACCACAATCAACGGGATGAAAATTCCCAATTTTAGAAATAATTCATAGGTATAGGCCTGCATTAATAATTCCACAATGGTTACAAAGGTGGCGATAATGACAATATAGCAGGCAATTCTGACCTTTGACGGAATAATGTTTCTAAGGAGTGAAATTAAAAGGTTTGAGAAAATAAGAACAAAGGTGGTGGCAATGCCCATGCCAATACCGTTTTCAACGGATTTTGTGACGGCCAGGACAGGGCAAAGACCCAGAACCAACCTGAATGGCGGTATTTCAGCCCAGAGCCCTTTTGTAAATTCTTTTGCCAAGGATTGTGCCATAGTTTATATCTCCTAGATACTAAATATGTTGTCTTATTTTATCTGTTTGATAATTTCAGGTTTCAGCTTTTGATAAATTTCCTTTGCCTGGATTGCCGCAAGAGAGATGCCTTTTGAGGTAACCGTGGCGCCTGATATTGCATCAATCTCCCCCTCGTCTTTTAAGGCAAAGTTTGTATCAAGTCCTTTTCCGGCAAACTGAGATACAAAGGAAAGATCATCTTTGGCCCTTGTCCCGATACCAGGTGTCTCTGCATGGGTTGTCATCCTGACCTGGATAATCTGGTCGGTTTCAATATTGATTCCAACCATAAGACCTATTGGACCACCGAATCCGCCTCCTTTTGTTTCAAAGGCAATGGCTTTTGAGCCGTCGGACAGAATTCCGGGGAATACCTGAAGTTCGATATCATCTGTTTTTACCGTAAATCTTTCTGCCAGAGGATCATTGCTGACTTCCGGGAAAATCTCTGCAATAGCAGGAGCTTTTTGAAATTTCAGGACCTGATTTTCAATTTTGAGTTGGGTGCCTGATTGTACAGCGGCAAGCAACCCGCCTGAAAAAGCAGTTAACACAGTCAATACAAGGATCATATTAATCATTTCACGCATTGTTTACTCCCTTTCCCAAAGCTTTTGGTCTAATGGTGTCAATGAGGGGGTTCACAAGGTTTACCAACAGGATGGCCAGTACGGTACCGTCTTCATATACCCCGATATTGCGCATGAGGATAATCATCAAACCGGCTAAAAATCCATACAAAAACATGGGAATCCTGTTCACCGGAGAAGAAGAATTTTCAGTGGCCAGAAAAAAAGCGCCCAACAGGGTATATCCGGAAAAAAGATGAATGACAGGGCCGCCATAGCTTGCAGGATTTGCCATATTGAAACAAAAGGCTGTTACAATGATGCCCAGGATAAATGACAGTGAAATTTCCCAGCGGATGTAGCCCCGAAGAATCAGGTAGATACCACCGATGATAATTCCCAGTCCAAATGTGGATCCAATGGCACCCACCTGTTTGCCCATGATCAGATCCATTGTTGGGAAAAGACCTGCTATTTCACCGGCACCTTGGAATTTAAGGGCGGCCAGGGGGGCCAGGGCTGTAAAGCCAAACTCATAATTAACATAGGCCGCATCAAAATCAAACATCACCTTCCAGGAAAGCATGAGAAAAGACATGCCGATAAGGGCCGGGTTAAATGGGTTGGCACCGATGCCGCCAAAAATCATTTTTCCGATGACCACGGCTATAAAGGTCCCCACCAACACCAGCCACCAGGGGGCGGTTGCAGGAAGCATGATGCCAAAAATCATACCGATAAGGGCTGAATCCAGATCCCCGACAGTCAAAGGCTTTCTTGAAATAAGGTTCATGACAAGCTCCCAGAGCATGGCCGTGGAAACTGACAATGCAACCACACCAAGGGCCGGGGCACCAAACTGAATAATCCCGAAAATTGCTGCCGGAAGCAGGGCCAGGATAATATTCAGGTTCATTTGAAATAGACTGTCTCCATCATGCCAGAAGGGCGCATGGGAGACGGTTAGTTTATTGTTATTCATTGGCGGTCTCCATTTTAAGCGTCTGCTCGAAGGGTCAGCAGCTCATGTTTCCCAAGTCTGATATATTGATATAAGGGGATGCGTGCCGTACAGACATAGGCACATAGTCCGCATTCAATACATGACTCAAGGTCAAACCTGTCGGCCGCTTCTTCATACTGATCAGCTTCCAGATAGCGGACCAGAAGGTTCACCGGGATATTTGCCGGACAGATCCGGATACACTTGCCGCAGTTCACACAGGGGTAATCAGATAATTGGGGAATAATATCCCTGTCCTGGATAATCACGGTGTCCATGTCAGGGAGTACCGGACGGTGGGGGGTATAGGTGGCAAATCCTTTTAAGGGGCCGCCGATTATAACCCTGTCCTGTTCATTTATATGGATACCAAACCTGTCAAATATTTTACTCAAAGGTGTACCAATGGTTGCACGCACCCGGTATCTGGTTTCGTTTTTGTCGATAACGGTCAGGATTTTATCAAAAACCGCTTCCTTGGTTTTAAAGACCCTGGCAAGGGAGACAAGGGACTCGGCACGGATAAAACAGACACCCATGTTTTCAGGCGTTTGCCCGGCAGGCAGAACCATGTTCAGATGATCCC
>DAOWDR010000104.1 GCA_030638935.1 Desulfobacteraceae bacterium
ACCAAAACTGGTCTGGCAGCCTTCCTGCCGGGAATTTTTGATCTCTCCTTTGATGGACAGGCTTTCAAACTGACCATAGGGCAAATCCAGGCGAACACGGGTTGTTCCGGAACCGTACGGGGAGGGGCAATTGCCAACCATGCAGAGACATCCGTTTTTATTGATATTGACAATCACTCCGTCAAGATAGCTGTCTTCCATGCTTATCCGGATGGGCAGATAACATTCAACTCTTTTTTTTGCCCGGATATTACAACTTTCCACATCTTTGGGATATTCCAGAAAAAGAAGATAATCCGGATCATGGATGGTTCGTATTATACGAGATTTAAAGCCAAAAACATCGTCGGACAGGATATATTTAACCCCTAGGTGCTCCCCGGAAGAAAAATAGTTTTTTTCCCAGTGATCGGCCATTTGCACAATGAGGTATTTTCCCACCTGCATGCCGATGAGTTCACTTGATACAACCCTGTCCGGATCTTCGGGTTCAAGGAGCAATGCTGTGCCCAGTTCTATAAACAGGCGCTGACTTCGGTTAAAATGACTCAATTTTTGACCCGATACTTGCTCTGGTTTTTTTGCCATATGCTTACCTGCCGCCCCTTCGGAACAATACGATTTTTATGGTCTCAAACAGGATCAAAAAATCCAGAAATAATGAGAGATTATTAATATAATACAGGTCATACCTGAGTTTTTCAACCGAATCGCCCAAAGAGGCGCCTTAGGGGTACATAACCTGTGCCCAGCCCGTAATGCCGGGCTTGATGGCGTGTCTTTCCGAATAGTACCTGGTGACTTTTGTTATCTGTTCCACAAATTCCGGGCGTTCGGGCCGGGGACCTATAAAGCTCATATCCCCTTTGAGCACGTTTATCAGTTGGGGAAGCTCATCAATCCTTGTTTTCCGCATAAAGGCACCAAAGGGGGTTACCCGGGGATCATTTTCCCGGGCCCAGGAGGCCCCAATATTTTTTTCCGAATCCCTGGCCATGGATCTGAATTTGTAAATGGTAAAGGGTTTGTTGTTAAGTCCCACCCGTTGCTGGAAATATAGAATCGGTCCCTTTGAATCCAGTTTGATTAAAATAGCGATCAAGGGGAAAAAGGGCAGGCAGATGCACAAGAGGATGGAGGAAAAGATCAGGTCCAGTACTTTTTTCAGGGACCGGATAAAGGGAGTGATAAGAAAACCGTTGCTTTGAACCAGCCAGGAGGGGTTGATGTGCTCCACGGGAATTTTCCCGGTCATCAATTCAAAAAAAGAGGGATAGTCCATAATTCTGACCCCCATGAGTTTGCAGGTAACCAATTTGTCTACTACCAGGTTTCCCCGTCTTTCCGTAAGGGCAAGCACAATGGCCCGGGCATGGAGGTTTTGGGCAATCTCCACTATGTTGTCAATGTGGCCTATAATATCTTTTCCGGCAACGGATATCGGGTCCATGGGGGTTTCCACATAGCCCAGCAGGGTATATTTGCCAGGGGATTCTTCAATCAGGTTTTCTACATTTTTTGCGGCAGTGCCTGTGCCGATAACAATGATTTTTTCGGCAAAAAACAGGGCATCATTGGATTTATGGAACAGGATCTGCCACCCATTTTGTAGCACAAAAAACAGAACCAGGCTGACCAAAAGTTTTTGAAAACCGGCTGCCTGGCTGTTGGGAAGAAAAAAAAGCAGGATAAATGAAAAAGCAAGAGCCAGTGAGGAGCGGAGCAAGCGTTCTTTAAATGTCCATTTTTCAGGCTGATATACTTCGCATAAAAACGAAAAGAGCAAGACCACCGGGATAAAGGAAAGGGTCCACAGGGGCAGTTGTGGCCCTAAAGGGAACACAGGTACAAGCGCAGTTATGCCGGCCAGAACATCCCCTGTCTGCAAAATAATTTTGTTTCTAACAAGACTTCCCTTTGCCAATAGTCCCAAATATCTGCCCCTGTCTGAGCCTGTAAAAAAATTTAGTGCAAATACCCTACTTATATAGAACCGGTTTCCATGTCAAGGAAAGGAGGTACAAAGAGATTTGTTTTCCCAGGACTGTTATCCCCCCTTGTTTAATGATATAGTTCATCCTAAAAAAATCAGTCAAATTATAAATAATTGGAGGTTTTGTCGCCGATGATCAGAAAATTGATTATTATAATAAGTGTCTTTTTTATGGCCATGGCCTTTGTAAGCCCTGGTACTGCACAAACCCCGGCTAAATCGGAAACACCTTCGGCCACAATAAGCCAGTCAGCCGGTGAAGATGCGGCCATAAAAATGCTCAGTTCCATCCTTGAGTTGAAAAAAAACCTGAACAGCCGGATCATTGAAAAAAAGAACCTGCTTGCCAAAAGCGATTCAGAAACGGAAAAAACCTATCTTTTGGCTGAATTGAAAAAACTGGACAAATCCCTGGCCAGTGCCAATGTCGATTTTGAGCGGATTGCCACCGGGGTTGAAACAGGGTTGTTTGCCGAAAAAAAAACAGAGCATTTTGATTGGCAAAGAGAGCTGCTCTCCCTGGCAGAACCGGGAATAATGGAATTAAAAAGGCTGACCGTGGAGGCCAGACACAAAACAAAACTCAAAGATGAATTCTCATATTATCAAGATTTGGTTCCCGTGGCCCAAGAGGCCAATGCACATCTTGCTGCCCTTCTGTCAAAAATAGATGACCATCAGTTGAAAGCAGATATTGAAAATTTGATGCCGGAATGGAAAAGTGTGGAAAGTCAGATCCAAAATAAGCTGGACCTGGTTGAAATGCAGCTTGCGGAAATCGAGAGGGAAGAAAGCTCTTTGCTGGAAAGCTCCCAAAAGTCGGTTAAAAATTTTTTCAGGACCCGGGGCCTGTTTCTTTTTATTGCCCTGGTGGCCTGTATCGGGGTTGTCCTTTTGTTACGGTTTTCCTACCTGTTTTTGATACGGTTTGTCCCGGGTTACAACGCCCGGTACAGGCCCTTTCATATCAGGGCCTTTGACCTTGTCTACAGGGGTTTAAGCTTTTTTTTAACCCTTTTTGTACTCATTTTTGTCTTTTATGTGTTCGAAGACTGGGTATTGCTATCTTTGGCCATTATTTTTTTAATGGGGATAGGCTGGGGTGCCAAGCATACCCTGCCCCGGTTCTGGCATCAGAGCCGTCTCATGCTCAACATCGGGTCTGTC
>DAOWDR010000585.1 GCA_030638935.1 Desulfobacteraceae bacterium
CCATTGAAATTGCAAAAATGATGATTGCCCATATTGATAAAAAACGTAAAGAACTTGGTATTGACAAGACAAGGGAAAGAACCCTTGTGGCAATGTCCGACAGGCGGGAAATTGCCTGATCCCTTCTTAACCCAGCCCGGTACCCGCCGGGCTGGGTTTTCCCTTCCGTAAAATTAAATTGCCCCCATAAAATTTAAGTTTATAAATAATTTGATCTGTCCCATGGAGCAAAACAAAAAAATTGACAACAAATGGAGAAATAATATATTAATAAGCAGACAAACAATAAATCATGGAGATACAATGGGCCGAAAAAGCATATCACATATTCGCAAACCTGAAATCCTTAGACATACTTACAAGGTGGTGGAAGAAGAAGGTTTCATGGGTATGACCATCGGGAAGGTTGCCACCCGCATGGGGGTAAATTCAGGGCTTTTGATCCACTATTTTAAAAGTAAGGAAGGATTGATATTGGAAATGGTGGACTATCTCTATGACTCCTCCATGACCATTTACCTTGAAGAACTCAAGAAACACACAACCCCCAAAGAAAGGCTGGAAGGCCTGCTGGATATGGTATTTGACACCAGCGGCAACATGCCCCAGCGGGATGCGGTTTTCTGGTCCTGTTACGCCATGGGTTTCAGAAATGAGCAGATCAGAGAAAAAATCAAAGGGTTAATGAAAAAATTCATTGACTTTGGCATGGTTGAAATGGAGGTCTGGGAGGAAAACGGTCTGGTCAATGTACCTGATAAAGAAAAAGTGGCTGCAACCATCCTGGCCCTTTCCGAAGGACTCGGTATCCTGAGAAATTCCATTGATGACATGGACACCTTAAAAGAAATTTCCCTTTTTATGAAAAAAACCGCTTTAGCTGCAATGGGAGTTCAAGACACCCCGGAATAAATCGCCACACCTTATCTATGACGGCTTGCAAATCAAATCTTTCCATTTTTATACCAAATTTCATAAGAGAAGAGCCACTGACAGGGAAACAAAAGAAACTAGCGTGGACAGCATAATGGCGGCCGAAGCAAGCTCGGTGTCGGAATTCAATTGGGCTGACAAAACATAAATGGCCGTGGAGGTGGGCAAACAAAAAAAGATCATTCCGGTTTTAAAGGGAACGCCTGTCACACAAAAAAGTTTTAACATCAAAAAACCCACCACCGGCAGCACCAGTAATTTGAAGGTCGCAGCAACCATAGATCTCCTTGCATGGCAGACAAGCCCCTTAAAACTCAAGGCGCCTCCGATGGAAATCAATGCCAGGGGAAGGGTGATTGATGTAACCAGGGAAAAGGTGTTGTTCATCACCCTGGGGAAGACAAATCCAGACCTGGAAACCAAAAGCCCGGCCACACATCCCAAAATCAGTGGGTTGGAAACCAAGGCCCTGACAAAAAAGAAAAGTTTATCCTTTATGCCAAGATTCTGCCCTGAATACCAAATCAAAACACTAACCGCCAGTACATTGATCAAGGGAATGACAAAACCCACCAGGATTCCAAAATGTCTGACCCCTGCCTCCCCTAAGGTATTCATAACAACGGCCATCCCAATATAGGTATTAAACCGATAACAGGCCTGGGAAAAAGAGCCGGCCTGGAACCCGGGCATCCGGCTTTGATGAATAAAAACCAGACTCAAACAAAAAACTAAACCCACCCCAAAAATACCTGCCAAACAAAGCCCAAAACTAAAATCAGCATGGCCGGTTGAATTTCCTATTTTCCAGAACAGCATAACAGGAAAAAATATATAATAGACCAGTTTATCCGCTGTTTTTAAAAATGTTTCATCAATGATATTGGTAACTCTTAACAGGCTGCCCAATAAAAAAAGGGCAAACAAAGGGAATATGGTATCCAGTATAATCATGATCTGCCTAGGCTGATGTTGATAAGCCCCCGCACCATTACGCCGGGGATTCAAAGAGTTCGACTATACACGGGGTTGTTGGTTAATTTCAATACTGTATTTTTATGGAAGGACAAATTTACCTTGACCCTGGTCTGATATCTGATATATTAGATATCAGACCAAAAGAGAGCTATCCTGTTTATTGACTGGGTATCCCTCTTCGCATATAATACAAAGCTTATTAAGATATCACGAAAACCAAAGGGCATTATAAAAAATGAAGACACTGCTAAATGTCTTATCATTGCGAGAGCAGGTATATGAATACCTGAGAAATGAAATAATTGCCGGCAGCCTGACTCCCGGTTCCACCATTAACCTCAATAAGATTGCAGAACAACTGGGCATCAGCAAGACCCCGTTAAGGGATGCATTGATCCATCTTGAGATTGAAGGCTTTGTCACCATACTCCCCAGAAGGGGGGTAATGGTCAACACCCTTGAGTTAAAGGATGTAAAAAATGCCTATGGGGCAATCGGCATCATTGAGTCTTCCATTGTTCTGGATAATTTTGATAAAATAACACCCTCACATATCTCCCGGCTTGCGGAACTCAACCAGCAGATGATCAGGGACATTCAAAACAATGATTTTTCACAATTGTTTCAAACAAACCTGACATTTCATAATGTGTATAATAATCTTTCCAGCAATCCCCTTTTAAATAAATTCATGTTCCCCATCAAACACAGGTTGTACGATTTCCAGGGCCAGAGTTATATCCGTGATTGGGAACTGATAAATTGTGAAGAGCATTCACAATTTATCGATTTTTTAAAACAGGAAAATCCCAGGGCGGCAGCCGGGATTTTAAAGGATTTTCATTGGTCTTACTCGGCCCATGAAGCCTCTATTAAACAATTTTATGCCATGACCGGACAAAATTAATTTCTTCCTTGAAAACACTTTTATTTTTTTATCTTAAAAAGGAAAATCCATGAATGTACTGGTAATCAACACGGGCAGTTCTTCATTAAAATATCAGCTGTTTGATATGGACAGCCAAACCGTCCTGGCCGGTGGAGTTGTGGAAAGGATCGGCGAAACACAAGGGGTCCTGACCCATAAAAAATTTTCCAGGGGCAAAGAAGATAAAACCAAAAAAACACAGCCCATCCAAAACCACCAGGAGGCCATGCTTCTCATGGCAGGGCTCATCACCCAGAAAATTGATGCCATCGGCCATAGGGTGGTCCAGGGCGGAGAGGATTTCAAGGCAGCCACCCGGATCAATGGAGAGGTTAAAAAGGCCATCCAGGCAAACAATCCCCTGGCCCCCCTGCACAACCCCCCCAATCTCATAGGGATTCAACTGGCTGAAGATCTGTTCCCAGGCAAACCCCAGGTGGCGGTATTTGACACCAATTTTCACCAGACCATTCCGGAAAAAGCATTTCTTTATGCACTCCCCTATGAATACTACACAGATTATAAAATACGCAGATACGGATTCCACGGCACTTCCCACAAATATGTAGCCAATAAAACCTGTGAACTCATGGGCAAAAAATCCACAGAAGTAAACCTGATCACCCTCCACCTGGGCAATGGCTGTTCCATTTGTGCCATTAAAAAAGGAAAATGCCAGGATACCTCCATGGGCATGACCCCCCTTGCCGGGGTGATGATGGGGACAAGAACCGGTGACCTGGACCCGGCCATTTTCGGATATTTAATGGACAACACCGGCATGACCCAAAAAGAGCTGGACGAGGTGCTCAACAAAAAAAGCGGACTCAAGGGCATCTGCGGGCTCAACGACCTGCGGGACATCCATGAAAAGTCTGCCAAAGGAGACAGACTGGCCGGGCTGGCCGTTGAAATGTTTGCCTACCAGATCAAAAAATATATAGGGGCCTATGCAGCCGTACTCGGCCATGTTGACGGACTGGTTTTTACAGCCGGTGTCGGGGAAAATGATGGGGTTGTCCGGGCCAAAGCCCTGGCAGATATGTCTGTTTTCGGCATTGAAATTGACCCTGTTAAAAATAAAGCCAGATCCCAGGAGCCCCACACGATCCATGGGACCAACAGCCAGATTCAGGTATGGGTGGTACCCACCAACGAGGAACTTCAGATTGCAACGGAAACCTGCCAGGTGCTGGAAAATTCAAATTAACCCTTATTTTTGGCAGCTTTAACAGGAAAAGACCTTATTTTCTGTTTGACTCAAAAACCGGCTGCCCGTGTCCGTGATCTGGATAACACTCTCAATACCAGCTGCAAACCGGTCTTTAAAAATAAACTTGGGCTCCACGGCAAAAGCCATGCCCGGCTTAAGCCGTGTGGATCTGCCCCTGGCCAGAACAGGATTCTCCACCAATTCCAGGCCAATACCGTGGCCGACAAACCGGGATTTCAATTGGGGAAGCCCCAAATACTCCTGTTCATATCCCATTTTTGCAGCCTTTTTTACAGATGTATCAAAGATCTCCCCAATGGCAACACCGGGTTTCAAGGCCTCCTGGATAAGATTAAGTATTTCCAGGGCAGCCAAGCTTGCAGCCATGGCATCGGGTTCCATTTTTCCCAGGACAAACATTCTGGATTCATCCATGTGGTACCCATTAACCATTGTTCCAAGATCAATGAGAATGGGTTCATTTTCACGGATCAACTTGGGTCCTGCCCCAAAGGGATAGGCTGTGCAGGTTCCCGTACCACACACCGGTGAATCAAGGGCACCGGCCAGCCCCCCGGTTTCCCCGCTCATAAGATGAAAAGAAAAACCTTCTGATCTATAATGGCGCATCTGGAGTTTGCCTGAATGACCCTGGGTTCGGGCAAAGGCTTCTATGGAACCGCAAAATTCCATCTCGGAAATGCCCGGGGTCAGATTTTTTTCCATAAAATCAAAACTCTTTCTGGAAACCTGTGCAGCCGCTTCCATCTGTTGAATTTCATAGACAGATTTAATCCTGCGGCAGGTCTCAATCAAAGGGGTTCCATCCACAAAAGTGGTATCTTTAAACAGGCCCTGAAAAAATTGATAATCCCTGACCGGTACAACATCCAAGGCCAGTCCCATGGTTGACGGAAGCTTTTGGTGGGCAATTATCCCATTGGGAATATCCTTGATGGACAGGACAGGGATGATATCCTTGATAGGGGTTTCCAGCCGGGCCCTTGGCAGGTAGCGCTTGACAAAAAGCAGGGGATCACGGTCCAGGCAAACATAAAGGTAACAATCCTGGGCAGTACCGGAAAAATAATAGATATCAGGTTTATGGGTTCAAAAAAGAGCCTGTACACCCGCTCCTTCCATATGAATTTTCAAAATATTTATCCGGGAAAGAATCTCAGGTTCAGGGGTGATGTCCAGAAGTAAGTCAGGATTCATGAAAAATCTGCCCTTTTAAGAATTCAAATTCAGGTGAATGATGTCATCTGTTTTCATGGATGAAAAATACACGAAATCTCATTGTTTTACAACGGGAACCGACCTCCCCATTGCCATTGCCCATAACTTTTGCAATAATTGTGGAAAAATTAACGTCCCCGGACAAAAAATAAGGATTATTTCATGGCCCTGCCCTGGAAAATTGTTGATCAATTCATTACCCAAGATGAAGGGACCCTGGAACTTCGCCAGCGGGGTAAAAAAGATTTTATCATAACCCTCGGCACCCAGGTGCTGATGAACTCCATGGCCCAGCGATCGGAGATCGCATTGGGAAAACTCGGGGTCAATCACCTGAAAAACCACCCGTCCCCAAGGGTTCTGGTGGGCGGACTGGGAATGGGTATCACCCTCAGGGCTATACTGGATTCCCTGGCCGGAACAGCAGAGGTTGTGGTATGGGAACTCAACCCGAAAATCTGCCAATGGTGTCAGGGTCCGCTTTCTGACTTAACCGATGGTGCGGTTATGGATCCCCGGGTGTGTGTTGAAACAGGAAACGTTGTCCAGGGAATCCGTAAAGCGTCCCAGGGCAACAGCAAAGGACGGTTTGATGCCATCATCCTGGACCTCTACCGGGGCCCCCATTCCCGCACGGACAAAAAAAATGATCCCGTATACGGCAGCCGGGCCATAGCGCATACCCGCAAGGCTTTGAATCCCGGAGGAATCTTTGCTGTCTGGGGAGAAGACCATGATGAAGGATTCATGAAACGCCTTGCACGGGAAGAATTTTCAGTGGAGTTTAAACGGCCCGGGAAAGGCGGTTATTCCCATGCCGTCTTTTTGGCTGCAAAGAAAAATATATAAAACTGCTGAATAATTTGGAAAACAGGAAACCCATGGTCTCCCAGATTTTCCTTGACACACCCTGGATGGAATGTGTATTCTTTAAGAACGTTCCACAGGTGTTATCAAATAATCGCATCAATGATTAATCGCACTATTGATTAGTAGCATCATTGATTAGTCGGATAAATGATTAGTAGCACTGATTAATAACATCAATAATTTCGTAATAAGAGGATTAAAAACAAGCAGGTCCCATGGGGAAAAACTTCAAAAACCACTTGCCCGCCAGGGCACATATTCTGATTGTGGATGATGATCCTGCCATCTTAAATATGTTTAAAAAGGCGATGAAAGTCGCTGGGCATAATTGTACAGTGGCCCATAACGGAAAGTCAGCTCTTTCCATGCTTTCCCACACCTCCTTTGATTTGGTGATCACGGATATCAATATGCCGGAAATGAACGGGATTGAACTTGCCACAGAAATTCTCACCCATTTTTCAGCAGATATCATTGTTATGACTGGCCAGGCAAGGGGGTATCAATACGATGAAATCATCAATATAGGAGCCAGCGATTTTGTTGAAAAACCCTTTTCAATCCAGGAAATCATATTGAGAATCCGGCGGGTATTGCGGGAGCGCCATCTTAAGGAGGAAGCCCAAAAAGCCCATGAGGAACTCAAGGAGGCCTATGTGGATTCCATACATCGCCTGGTCATGGCCTCGGAATTCAAGGATGAAGACACAGGGAATCATATCGTCCGGATCGGGGACTATTCCTCCCTGATCAGTCAAAAACTCAACAAATCCGATCATTTTATTGAAACCATCAGCTATGCAGCCCCCATGCACGATGTCGGAAAGATAGGGATTCCGGATAAAATTCTGCTGAAGCCGGGAAAACTGACCAACGATGAGTTTGAGGTTGTGAAAGGTCATACCCTTATAGGCGCCAAACTCCTGTCCCAATCAAAATCCAGAATTCTTCAAATGGCCATGGAAATTGCCCTAAACCACCATGAAAAATTTAATGGAAAGGGATATCCCAACGGGCTTTCCAAAGAAAAAATCCCTCTTTCCGGAAGAATCGTGGCACTTGCAGACACACTTGATGCATTGACCTCCAAAAGGCCCTATAAAGA
>DAOWDR010000295.1 GCA_030638935.1 Desulfobacteraceae bacterium
AAAGGAGCATGTTATGAAAAAATCAATGATAGTCATCACCTCTTTATTGGCAGTGACACTTCTGGCCACCAGTGCATTTTCATGGGGCCACGGCAACGGAGGCTTCGGCAGAGGCTGCGGCGGGTCCGGCCAGGGATATGGTACCAACGCCTTGAATGACCTGTCCAAGGAGCAAAGGGATGAATTAAGTGCATTGCGCCAAAAATTTATTGACGAGACCTATGAAGTAAGATCCGCCATGATGGTCAAGCACCAGGAAATGCGATTGCTCATGGAAACCTCTTCCCCGGACAGAGCCAAGCTTGACACCCTGTCCCAGGAGTTCACAGACCTGAGAAGCCAGATGCAAAGTAAACGCATTGATTTTCAACTGGCAGCCAAGAAAATTGCCCCGGAACTAAATGTTGCCGGCATGGGCGGCCGTGGTGGATGCGGTGGAATGGGCAGCAAGGGCGGCAACGGCAATTGCCCGGGACAAGGCAGGGGATACCGCCAATAACCCCTCCCAAGTTGCCCTTGTCTCTCCATAAACGCCCGGGAAGTTTCATCGCCTTCTTCCCGGGCGTTTTTACATTTAATTTCCAGATGCATCCGTTTTTTCTGCGGCCACCCTGTTTTCCAGACTACCAAGGATTTTGATCCGTGTTTCCAACAGATCCCCGGGGGTAAGATAAACAGAAGGCAGGGATTTGGATGGCCGCCATAACCAGTTCCAAAGGCAGGTTTATTTGCTTTGGTCATGAATCGAATTATCTGCATGCTTTATTTTCTCCTGGTTTTGGGATAAACAAGGGGTAACCTAATTGCTTTATTGGACAGGATGCGTGGAACCCATGGAAATGAAAAGAATTTTTAAGGATCTGTCCGGGGAAAAAACAGATCTGATTCTGCTCATCCTGGCCTCCCAGGGCATTATTGCCCAGCTTGAAAAAAAAAGCCCCCGGGACAGGCCTAATCAAGTCAGGCAATTTAACATCCTGGTTCCCGGGGAACACATGGCAAAGGCCGGCAAAAGTGTGGACCAATATTTCCGGGAAAACAAAAAATTCGGGCTCCCAAAAAAAATCCAGGAGGTTGAGGTTTCCTCTTTTAACGCCCCTGGCGCCTATGTGATCATGGCCCTGATCCTTTCCATCCATCTGATCTGCCTTAAACTGGGCATCCACAGGGAAATGATCTTAAAATTTGGCGCCTCTTCCCTGTACATTGGCCAGGGGGAGACATTCAGAGCCATCACCGCCCTGTTTCTACATTCCAATGGGCAGCATTTGCTGGGCAACCTGGCAGGTATCCTCATCTTTGCAGCTCCCCTGATCAGCCTGTCGGGATACGGCACCGGCCCCCTTCTCCTCTTATGTGCCGGCACCTCCGGCAACCTGGTCAATGCTTATTTTCATCAAAATGCCATTCTGTCCATCGGGGCTTCCACGGCCATCATGGGGGCGGCAGGGGCCCTTGCCGCATATCAGATGGTACGCCGGGACAGGCCCTTTCAGTTAAACCGCCTTATCCCCTTGTTTGCCGGAGCCACCCTGGTGGGCCTGTTCAGCCATGGGGAAAACACCGATGTTTCCGCCCATATTTTCGGCTTTATGGCAGGTTTTTTTTGGAGTATTTTATTTTTCCCCTTTTACCGGGTATTTTGCCGGGTCTTCAATCCCAGGTTAATGGAAGCTTCTGCCCTTATTATATTGCTTTCCATCCTTGTATCGGCGATATGGACCGGACTTTAAGATTTAAATAATCCTTTTATTTTCAATTGTTTATTAAATTCTTTTAATTTGCTCAAATAGTGTGATAAGAAATCTCTTGTAGCGCTAATTTCACATCTAAAACTAGCGCCTGAAAACTTAGCCCTAAGAAGCGGGACAACCACATGCAATATTGAACCAGTATTCTCGATATATTGGAGGAAAATATGAATGAAAAATCTCCCAGCGTTCTGATCCTGGGTGGCGGTGTTGCCGGTATGGCTGCCGCCCGTTCCCTGAAAAATCAAAATCTGTCCGTGCACCTGGTAGAAGAACAGAGCCAGCTTGGCGGGAAAGCCGCCCTGTGGGCCTGCATGGCCACGGACACCTGCAAGAACTGCGGTGCCTGTCTGAGTATTGAAATGGCCCGACAGGCGGCATCCCAGAACAACCTCACCATTCATTTAAAAACAAAAACTGATACCCTCAAAAGAACCAACAAGGGAGTTGAAGCCCTCCTGACCTCGGGCAAGACCATTATTGCCGCCAAGGTAATCATGGCCACGGGATTCTCTGTCTTTGATCCGGCCAAACTACCCTCCCTTCACTCGGCAACGAGCAAAAATGTCATCACCACGGCCCAGCTCAACACCCTTCTCAGGGAGGAAGGTCTGGATAATCTTTTGGGAAATGCTCAAAATCCAAGGATTGCCTTTATTCAGTGCGTGGGATCCCGGAACAGGGAACTAAAAAAAGACTATTGCTCCCAGGTCTGCTGCAAGATTTCCATGCGCCATGCCCAAAAGCTGACCCATGAGATTCCAGATGCCCAAATCACTCTTTTTTACATGGACCTTCAAATAATAGGCAAAGAAATTCGCCAAACGTTCAATGCGCTTTCACAACAGATTGAACTGGTCCAGGGCGTCCCTGCCGAAATACTGGAAGACCCTGATACTCACGTATTGACCATGGTGACCGAAGATATGGCCACCCAATCCCGGATAGCCAGACAATTTGATCTGGTGGTCCTGTCCGTTGGCATGGAACCAGCACCGGATATGGATGAAACCTCTGCCCTTCTGGAAGCCAGGCCCAATGACTGGGGATTTTTCAATACCCGGGACGCCAT
>DAOWDR010000453.1 GCA_030638935.1 Desulfobacteraceae bacterium
CTATTGCCATGGTCCAGGGCATCTTCCAGTACAGCCATCATCTGGCTTCGCTTTGCCCCGCTTTCATCAAAGGCACCGCATTTGATCAATGCCTCCAACACCTTTTTATTGGCTTTGCTGGTGTTCACCCGCTCACAAAAATCGTAGAGGCTCTTATAGGGTCCATCCTCATTTTCCCTGATAACCACAATGGATTCAATGGCAGCATCACCTATTCCTTTAACTGCTGCCAGACCAAAACGGATACATCCTTCTGACACAATGAAATGGGAATCACTCTCATTAACATCCGGCGGCAACACTTTGATATTGTGGCCCCGGCATTCATCCATATATTTTATGACCGCATCGGAGTTGTTCCGCTCGCTGGTCATAAGCGCCGCAATAAACTCCAGGGGAAAATTAGCCTTTAAATAGGCAGTTTGAAATGCAATCAGGGCATAGGCCGCACTATGGGATTTGTTAAACCCGTACCCCCCAAATTTTTCCATGAGATCAAAAAGTTCTTCCGCTTTTTTAGGGTCATGGCCGTTTTCTGTGGCACCCTTTACAAAAAGGCTTCTGTGCTCTTCCATCATGGCGGCAATTTTCTTACCCATGGCTTTTCTGAGACCATCGGCATCTGCCATGGAATAATTGGCCAGTACACCCCCGATTTTCATAACCTGTTCCTGGTATAGAATAACCCCATAGGTCTCTTCCAAAACCTCTTTCAGCTCATCAAACAGGTAGACCACCTCTTCCCGGCCATTTTTCCTTTCCACATAGGAATCAGCCATGCCGCTGTCCAGGGGGCCGGGGCGGTACAGGGCAACCAGGGCCACAATATCGGAAAAACTGGCAGGTTTAAGCCTTGTGATCAACTCTTTCATGCCAGAGCTTTCAAGCTGGAAAACACCTGTGGTATCAGCATTCTGCAAAAGCTCAAAGGTTTTTTTATCTTCATAGTCCAGGTGAAGAAGGTCAGGAGCCTCTTTGCCCTGCTTTTCAATGAGGGCAATACAGTTCTTGATAACCGTCAGGTTTCGCAACCCTAGAAAATCAAATTTCACCAACCCAAGTTTTTCCGTATAGTTCATGTCAAACTGGGTAATGGTTTCCCCTTCCTTACCACGGAAAAGGGGCAGGTATTCGTTCAGGGGTTTGTCTGCAACCACAACTCCTGCGGCATGGGTGGAGGCATGCCTTGGCAGCCCTTCCAAAAGCATGGCAACCTCAAGCATCTGACTCTTTTCTTCGGACTCTTGACATTTTTCCCGAATGGCCGGTACTTCCTCAAGGGCCATGGACAGGTTTTTGACATTGTCCGGGATCATCTTGGCAATTTCATCCACTTCAGAAAGCAGCACACCAAGGGCCCGTCCAACATCCCGGATCACGGCCTTGGCTTTAAGCCGCCCAAAGGTGATAATCTGGCAGACATATTCAGGCCCGCCATACCGGTCAATGGTATATTTATAGACCTGATCCCGGCCTTCAATACAAAAATCCACATCAATATCCGGCATGGAAAGACGGGCTGGATTCAGGAATCGCTCGAAAATCAGTCCGTGTTCGATTGGGTCAAGGGCTGTAATATCCATGGCATAGGCCACCATGGAACCTGCGGCTGACCCCCTGCCCGGCCCCACTGGAACCCCGATTTTGTTGGCATGGGCAATAAAATCGGCCACAATAAGAAAATAACCGGGAAATCCCATGTTCAGGATAATATCTATCTCATACTTAATCCTCTCCCGGTAAACAGCTTCGTCAATGTTTGGATTTTTCGCCTTTATCAGGGCAAGCTTCTCTTCAAAGCCGGCCATGGCCTTTTCTTTGAAAAGATCATCCTCGGACTCTTCTTCTGACTGGGCATACCTGGGAAAATGGTAGGATTTTTTTTCAAACTCCACATTGCATTTGGCCACCACTTCCCTTGTATTTTCAATGGCATTTGGAAAGCTGCCAAGGGAGTCTGTCATCTCCTGGGCAGATTTAAAGTAGAGCTCGTCGGAATCAAACTTAAACCGCTTCTCGTTGTTAATAGTATTCCCTGTCTGGATGCACAAAAGAATCTCATGGGCCCTGGCATCACCCTTGGACAGGTAATGGCAATCATTGGTGGCCACCATGGGGATGGACAACCGCTGGCTCAGATCCAGGATTCCTGCATTAACCTTATGCTGGATCTCCATTCCGTTTTCCTGGACTTCCAGGTAAAAATTGTCTTCCCCCAGGGTTTTTAAATAATATTGGGCAGCCGCATCTGCTGCCTTGATATTATTTTGCAGGATGGCCTGGGGAATATCCCCTTTCAGGCAGGCAGACAGACCGATGAGTCCCTTGGAATGGGCGGCAAGTAACTCCCTGTCAATCCTGGGTTTATAATAAAAACCCTTGAGCTGGGCAATGGAAACCAGCTTGCACAAATTGGCATAGCCTTCCCTGTCCTTGGCCAGGAGCACCAGATGATTCAACCCCTTGTGATCCTCCTGGGTTCTGTCATTTAAGGTTCTCGGGGCCACATAGACTTCACAACCTATTACCGGTTTAATGGAAGCCTTCCTGGCTTTTTCGTAGAACTCTGCCACACCGAACATGGTGCCGTGGTCGGTTATGGATACGGCATCCATGCCGTACTCCCGGCATCTTTTAAAAAGCGAATCCAGGCGTATGGCCCCATCCAGCAGGGAATACTCCGAATGAAGGTGCAAATGGTAGAACGAGGATAGATCTGTCATGGGTGTTTAACTACTCCCCACTCTATAGTTGGGGGCCTCTTTTGTAATCACAACATCATGGACATGGCTCTCCTTGAGTCCGGCAGAACTGATCCTGATAAATTTGGCTTTTTCATGGAGTTCTTCAATGGTTGCGGCCCCCAGATATCCCATTCCGGCCTTGAGCCCGCCGATCATCTGGACAATATTTTCCCGGATCGTTCCCCGGTAGGGAATTCTGCCGACAATTCCTTCGGGTACCAGCTCCTCATCCTCATCTGTATCTTTTTGGTAATATCGGTCGGAACTGCCCTGTTTCATGGCCTCCACAGATCCCATACCCCTGTATGCCTTGTAAGAACGGCCCTGGTAAATAACAAGTTCCCCGGGACTCTCCTGGGTACCGGCCAGAAGGCTGCCCAGCATGACAGAATTAGCGCCGGCTCCCAGGGCTTTGGCAATATCCCCGGAAAACTTGATACCGCCGTCTGCAATAATGGCTACGCCGGTTTTCTTTGAGATCTCCTTACAGTTTTGAATGGCTGTAAGCTGGGGAACCCGAACACTTGCCACACTGCGGGTGGTACAACTGGAGCC
>DAOWDR010000164.1 GCA_030638935.1 Desulfobacteraceae bacterium
CTGATCGACGAGATGAACGCCATGGGTGGTATATCCAGCCGGCGCTCTCCTCTGCTAATTCCCGCCATTCACAAGTTTTTTAATGTTGATAAAACCGGTGCTTTGATCAACAGGTCATCAATAATGGTATCTTGAACATTAAACTGGCCTATGTGACTGTATTGCTGGTAGCCTCTGGTTTTTATTTAGCTGCATGTTAATACCTTGATACACCGAAAAACCTTGATATAGCAGGAGACATCATGATAGGAACTTCTGCTATGGATAATAGGGTAGCTATGCACAAGACCCCTGTGATCCAAGAAAATCGTATTTCATGGGAATAAAGTTAAAATTAGTTTTCAATATTGCAAAAAGATTAACAAAAGGGTCCTGTTTTGAATGATTTTTATGAAAAAAACCACAGGCAATATTTTGATTCCACCTTTGCCATTGATTCATCTTCTTTTCTGGAACCCCTTGCAAGAGTATTGAAACCTGCAGCCACTATCCTGGATATTGGCTGCGGGTCTGGCCGGGATCTTCTTTGGTTTAAAAACAAAGGCTTTAATTCCACTGGATTTGAAAAGGCAAAAAGCCTTGCGGGTTTAGCCCGGGACCATTCAGGATGCCCAGTAATCCAGGGAGATATTTGCTCTTATGATTTTTCAGGGCACAAATTTTCTGCTTTGGTTTTTGTGGGTTCCCTGGTTCATCTTTCCAGGCAGGATTTCCCCAGTGTCCTTGAATCCACCTGTCAGGCTCTTCTTTCAGGTGGATTAATCCTCATAACCATGAAAGAAGGGAAAGGAGTATCGCCTGCCCATGACCAAGATCAGGATGGCCGTATTTTTACCCTGTGGTCAAAAAATGAGTTGGAACAGATTTTTAAAAAATTAGGTCTTAAGACCCTTGATTTTTCAAGGCAGGTTTCAAAACTGCGCCGGGGCGACACCTGGTTGGGGTTTGTGCTGAGATTTGAAAAATGATTTCTGAATCAGCCTTAATTCAGGATGACTTGCTATCTTGGCTCCAGGATCTTGGGTATGAGCGGGTTGGACAGGAAGACACAGGCTGTATTTTCCTAAACAAGACAGATGATATTTGTCTTGTTATTGATACTATAATCTGTGAATTATCGGATCATCCCTATGTGTCCTATACAACCAGGCAAAATGAATTGATGAATACCCACGACCGGGTATTTAGATTCCTTTTTGACCAATCCAACCCTATTAAAGACGTTAAAGAAAATATCCTTTTGTTTCTAATCGGTGAAAGTGATCCGGAAAAGTTAAGGCGATTTGGAGGTAACAGGACTGAACTTGAGCCTGATCCAACACCCCCGGAAGATATTTTTGAGGATTGTTTTTTCCAAGCATTTGGTGACAGGGCAAGGATGGGACTGCGCAGGGAATTTACCTATTTTGACCTTGCAGGAACAAGGCGCTATATTGATTATGCCCTTTTTGGCCAGTCAATGAAGTTTGCCATTGAATTAAATGGAGAAAGTTTCCACCACCCCCATGTAATTGGTCCGAAAAAATATCGGTCCCAGCTTTTTAAACAAAATTCCATGGTTGCAGACGGATTTAAAGTTTTTCGCTGGTCCATGAACGGTATGAGGGATAGGGAGCGGTTTGTCCTAGAACTTTCAAGGTTCATGGGATATGCACAGCCCTTTATTGATAAGTCTGTTTATAAATTAAAACGCAGAACATTCACCTTGAAAGTTCACCAGGAACAATCCCTGGATCAGCTCAGAAAGTCCAGAGATGAGGGGCAGAATACTTTTTTACTTGTTTTACCCACGGGAACCGGAAAAACAGAAATTTTTATTAAAGATATAGCTGATCTCAAATACAATGATCCGGAACTTAAAGCCTTGGTCATTGTGCCTACAAGAAAATTACGGGTCCAGACCCTATCCAGATTAAGGCTTAGGTTACCGGATAAATTTAAAGATAGTGTTTCCATTGATGTTTTAAATGACAGTCATGCAGATTTTTTGGTTCAGACAAGTGCATATATGCACCGTCATTATTACAAGATCCCGGCAGATTATTTTAACTATATTGTGGTTGATGAAGCCCATCATGCTGCGGCCAGTGGTCTGCAAAGTATACTAGCTCATTTTAGCCCTGTCCACCTGCTGGGAGTTACGGCAACACCGGAACGTTTTGACCAGCAGAGCCTTGAAAAAATATTTGGTGAGTATGAACCCCAATTGTCCCTGGAGGATGCTATCAGGTCGGGCCTTGTTCCGCCGGTACGATGTTACAGGATTAAATCAAATATTGATCTTTCAGAAGTTCGATTCAATGGCAAGGAATTTGTAAAAAATGACTTGCAGACCACTTTGCTTGTTCCATCCAGGGATCGACTCATCGCCCAGGTATTGAAAAAATATTTTGAAGGCGAATTTTCCAGAAAGCAGGGTGTTGTTTTCTGTGTTGACATCAAACATGCAAAACGTATGGCAAAGCGGCTAAACGATGAGGGAATCAGTTCTGCTTCTGTTGACGGAAGGAATCGGAAAAATGCTGATAGAGTAATCAAGGACTATGATAATGGAGATATCCGATTCTTGTGTGC
>DAOWDR010000600.1 GCA_030638935.1 Desulfobacteraceae bacterium
CAATGAGCTTTTTTAGTGGTTTTAACCCGATCCATTATGTTACCCGGACAGAATGGGATTGAAAAAGGGGCTAAAAAAAAATTACCCATGGAAAAGGCCCCATTACAGATCAAAAGGAAAGATATCCGCAATCATGACATTAGCAATTATGACATTCTTTTTGCCAGAATTGCCCTGAAGCAAAAGCTAATCACAAAAAAAATACTGGCAAAAGTATTTTCTTTTCAAAAAAAAGAAAAAGTTTTGGGTAATCTAATTTCCATTGATGACATTCTTGTTGCCAACAAAGCCATAACAAAAGAACAGTGTGATATTATCCGGTGTGAAATGAAAAATGTAGAATCTTTTGATGGGGAAAAAGAGCCCATAAAAGATTCTACCATACCCAACCGGGAACCGGATAATAAAAACACAGGACAACTGGGTGCATCAATTAAAGAAATGATCAAGCTTGTGGTTTCTGAAAACAAACTGGAAGCCCGCATCCGAATTAAAAAAGATATTTCCGGCAAGATTATTCCCGATGATATAATTGGTTTTTTAAATCAAAATGATATAATATTTGGAGTTGAAAGCTTGGAACAGATAGCTGCATTTTTAAATGCAGACGCCGATGAAGAAAAAATATTCCTGGTTGCAAAAGGCAAACCGGCAACATTGGGTTGTGATGCATCCATAGAATATCATTTTGATACTGACCACCTAAAGGCCGGAGCAGTAAATGAAGACGGCAATATTAATTTCAGGGAAAGGGGGGGAGAGACCCCGGGTACAATGCGATGATCTTTTGGCAACAAAACTCCCCATGGAAAACGGAAAGCCAGGCATTGATGTTAACGGAAACCCCATCTTTGTGCCTGATGCAAATGATATTGCCCTGAAGTGCGGAGAAGGTACCCTGCTTTCTGAAAATGGTCTTGAGGCCCATGCAAAGATTGATGGTCAACCCAATCTTACTTTAGCCGGAGACCTTTCTGTCTTTGCCGAACTTATCATTCACGGTGATGTGGATTTTAATACGGGAAATATTGATTTTGATGGCAATGTTGTTGTGAAGGGCGCTATTATTGACGGGTTCACCATAAAATGCGGAAATCTTAATGCTAAAGAAATCTTTGGTGCAAAAATATTTGCAATAGGTGACGTGCATGTCTCAGGGGGAATCATCAGAACTCAGATCAAAGCAGAAGGCAATGTAAATGCAAAATTTATCATGAATTCAAATATCAAATCTTTTGGCAGCGTCCTGGTTGAAAAGGAAGTTATAGATTCTAAAATTCGCTCCAGCGGGAACTTTATAGCAACGCGGGGAAAAATCATTTCATCTTTTATCTCTGCAAAAATGGGCTTTGAATCAATGGAAATAGGTTCCGATGCTTCTAATCCATGCCGAATAAATGTTGGAATGGATGAAAATATTAAAAAAAGAATCCAGGAATT
Organism: Desulfobacteraceae bacterium; assembly: GCA_030638935.1. Taxonomy (GTDB): domain Bacteria; phylum Desulfobacterota; class Desulfobacteria; order Desulfobacterales; family Desulfobacteraceae; genus NBML01. The sequence continues at coordinate 1,441 of DAOWDR010000600.1, forward strand.
TAATTATACCATCACTGACAAAAAACAGATCTTGGAAAACCTCCAGAAAAATTATGAAAAAGAATCAAAACAGCAGGAGACCATACATTTAAAAATATCACAACTCGCCCAGATACAGGATCATCTGATTTTGGAACAACGGTCTTTAAATGATCAGATTGAAGAATCAAAACAAAGGGGGGTATCAGATGGTATAGACAGGATTCAAGCAAAACTTCTGGTACTCAATGCTGAAGCATGCGCTTTGGATGATCAAGTAAATAATTGTTTTAAAAAACAGGAAATGTTGGATGAAAAGATTACAGAAGGTTTGAAAAATATCAAAAACATTATCAAAGAGATTGAAACAATCAGTGACGAAAAGCAAGCCCTAATGAAATGGTCAAAAGAGGAAAAGGGTATCCCTGTCATTAAGGTCAAAGGTTCGATCTCCCACGGAACAAAAATGTTTGGTATGTATTCATCAATAATTCCAAAGGAAACTATCCGAAACATCTTCGTAAAGGAAATTCAACAAACCTATGCTGATAGATGGGAAATGATGATTTTAGAATCTAAATAGTTCAAACCCCTAGTCTCCGGTCGGCACTAATGATAACATTTCTTAAGGTCGCCCTGTTTTTTGCCCGCTTCCATTTTTTTTTAAACATGGGATACAAAACCGTCTGGGCAATAGCAGACAGAGCTTGAAGATGGAATTTTCTTTCATCTCTGGAACCCACCAGCACAAAGGCCGCCTGCACCCATGGTTTGGATTTGGAAAATTCAATCCCTTTTTTGCACCTGGCAAGCAGGAGTGAGAATTTTTTCTTACCATCAATAATTATATGGGGAACGGCAAGGCCCGGAGCCAGTATGGTTGTAATCTTCTCTTCTTTTTTGATCAGCATCCTCTGGAAAAATTGAAACTGCTGTCAGGGAAGCCGGAAAAATTCTTGAAAATGCCGGTATATTAAAACAAAATATTGAAACAAAAATCATAAAGGGAGCCAAGAGCCGTGCCATGGCCATTGTTGAAGCGGCCAAAGAAGAAAATTGTGATACCATTGTTTTTGGCAGAAAAGGAAAGTCCGAGGTGAGTAATTTTGATATAGGCCGTGTTCCCTGGAAAGTTATCCACGGCGCAAAAAAAATGACCGTGTGGATGGTTCCCTAATACCGCTGGCAGAAAATACCCAGATGCTCAAACGTGGAAGAAAGTTGGGATTTAAGATTAACCAGGGTTCCCGGGAGTTCTGAATTGATCATTGAACATACGGACATGAATATTGAATAGATTCCTTTGGCGTGATATATGAAATATTTTTAGAAAATCATTATCAAAAGGATATTTTTTGGGCGGATTTAAGATAAAACCTATATTCTTCGACAGACGGGACCATGACCTGATCAGGATTGTCAACTCTGTTTACGATGCAGCCAACACCCTTTGTTATACCCGCAAACTATATTATCCTTTTTTCCATCCCCTTGGGATCAAGGAACTGGCAGAGTCCAAGGGGCTTCGCACGGCCTATGCCTTTGTTAATCTTCTGGAATCAATGGAAAGGGGGGAAATAGAAAATCGCCTCCAGGCACTTAAGGGATTAAAGGATGAAATCCTGAACACTGCCGATGGCACCATGCCGAAAAATACAGCCAGGATTCTTCTCCAGATCATGAAGGAGCTTGTCCGGGCAAAGGGCAACTATCCGCTTCAGCTTCAATTGTCCCATAATTTTCGTATGGCGGCATTTGGTAAACCCAGGGTGATCAGAAAGCTTTTGAAACATTACCATCTTCTGGAAATGCCGGAAGACTGGAATCAGATCACCTTTGACGATCATGTCCATGATGCAAATACCACGGGCCGCAAATCTCCCACACACCTGATTATGGACGCATGGATAAAAGGAATCCGGCGGTTACGGGTGATATATTATCATTGTATTGAACCCAGGTTTGCCGCAGAACTTATAGAAGCTGCAAGGATCATGGAGATTGACCTTCGGATAGGCATTGAATTTTGGGCAAGATACCGTGGTCGCCAGATATCATTTATCTGGGTGTCACGGGGGCTTCCCGATGTTGAGGCCTTCCTGTGTTTTCTTGCCGAACCCCATGTGGTCAAATTCATGGAACAGGGCAGGGCTGTGTTAAGGTTTCAGCAAAAATGTGTCCTGGGTCTTCTGGACAATTTAAATGAGCGGCATTGGGGTGAACTCTGCCAAAGTCTTGGTATTGATCTACCAAGACTTTGCCCGGAAGAATTTTTGCAGTTTGCATCTCCGGGCCAGCCGTCAATCATCCGCCTTGGAGAATATATCCACGCTCTGGCTGTCAAGGCAATGAAAAACCATTTAGATGAGCTGGATCAAGAATCTGACCTGCCCGATGCCAGGGAAGAACAGGGGATAAAAAACCTGAAGGAAAAAATGGATGGTTTCAGTGTTCAGCACATCGTTTCCACCTATTTATGCCCTTCAAAACATCCAGGTATACTGCATCCGGTTTCCATCAGCAATGATCCCGAAGTCCCTGACAGACTCAAATTGAGTTTCAAAGAACTTCTTGGAAATATTGAGCTGCTCCACCACGATTTCAGAATTACCCTTAAAATAGGAAGCCTGAAACCGGAAGATGTTCTTGAGATTCTTTATGAAGGAAATGGCCTGATTACCAGGCTTGAAATCATCAATTTAAAAGATTTTGTGGCTGGAACAACTGATCATATTTTACCGGTCAATGTTCTTCAAAAAGCTATTAATACCGGGAGTTTATTAAAATTAAAGAGAGTGGTCCGTCAAATTATTCAAGGTATGGACAAGGTCGGATATGCTGACAAACATGATAGAATGGAAAAACTTGTAAATATCCTCCATGACATTGATGCCCTGAAAAACATGTATATGGTGCGGCCCCTCAAATCCAGAATAGGAAGCGATTCAACCGGGAAGTCACATCAGGCATATGGAATGGGGTTTGGTATTATAGACACATTGTCCTTAGGCGCAGTAAAAGAGATCCGAAAAAATATCGGAGAAAGACTTATTCTTCCTGCGAGCATCTCGGTAAGCCAGAGGATAACCTTTTTTTCGGTAAATAAAATAAAGCCGTTTTTCAAGTGGATTATGAACGCTTTACGATGGATGCCAGGCCTTGATCAGATTTTGCCTGTTAAAAAAAAGGAGTGGGTATTTGATTCTTTTGCTCTGGACATGAAAAATAAAGGCAATATTGTTACCCTTGGCGGAATCCAAAAGGAAGATGGAAACAGCCTGGGGCTTGAGTCCCTGGGGGTTGAAGAGATCAATACAGAAAAATCATGGAAAAATCTTAATACAAAATTAAAAAACTGCTTAAAAATTTTCATTGGATTTGTTCCGGCATTTATATGTTTTGCACTCACAAAAGACTGGTGGTTTCTGGCTTATTTCGGTGCATTTATCTGGTTTGGCATTACCGGTTTGAGAAATATTTTACAATCTGTTCTCGGAGGAGGAGGAATATGGCGGACTTCTCTGCTTAAATGGAATGATTATATCAGTTGGGATAGACTGACAGACTCTTTATTGTATACAGGGTTTTCCGTGCCGCTTTTAGATTATTTGATTAAAACACTTGTCCTTGATAAAGCCTTTGGAATAAACATGTCCAGTCCCATTGCACTCTATTCGGGAATGGCCCTTGCCAACGGGATTTATCTTTCATCCCACAATGCCTTTCGAGGGTTTCCCAAGGGGGTAATAGCCGGTAATTTTTTCAGGAGTATCCTCTCCATTCCCGTTGCCATTCTTTTTAATTGTTTGATTGGTGGAATTTTAGCCTTTTTTAATATACCAGGTGTTGAAGCTATCCTTCAAAAATGGGCTGCCATCATTTCAAAGGCTGCTTCAGATACGGTTGCAGGAGTTATAGAAGGAACAGCAGACAGGCTTCGGAACATGAACCTTAGGAAACGGGATATCAAAAATAAATTTTCAGACCTGTTTGCAACCTATTCCAGGCTGGAACTTCATTTTCCTGAAACCAAAGAACTTAAAATCCTTGAAAACCCTAAGGCTTTGTTTAACAACAGGAATTCCGAAGTAAAAGATCTTGCCGTAATGGTAATTATCAACTCACTGGACCTGTTTTATTTCTGGATGTATCTGCCAAGGGCAAGGATTAAAATGCTTGATATGGTTTCAAGGTTGACCCCGGAGGAAAAAACCATATTTTTTCAGGCGCAAAAAATACTGGCCCATGAACAATATATCAGCAGGCTGTTTGTGGACGGAATCCTTGGAAGAAATTTTTCACGGCCCCTGTCTTTTTATCTGACCACATATGAAACCTACCTGTCTGCAATCGAAAAAATCAATCAAAATTCTGTCAGATAATCTTACGAATTTAGTGGCACTATAGCTCGATCTGTTTACTATTGGTCCTGTTTTTTTACAATATGTAAAGAAAGCTGACACAAGCTGGAGACTGTCAAGAACCTTTACATATTTCTTTTCCTTTTGTTTTCAAGACGTTATAAAGTTAACAGCTTTGTATTGTTGCTGGCATAAATTTTGAAGATCTAAACCATAGCCATTAATGATGAAAGTGTAAAAAGGAAGCCCAGAATGGAAGAGTCCTTAACAGATCGGAAACTATTTTACCATGTGCTGGCTAGAAAAATTACTGTATTAATACTGGTTGTTTCGTTTTTTCCCATGACCTTAACCACAGGTATTCTTTTTTATCGGTTTCACCTGACCTATACAGATAAAATCCAGGCCCATATTTCAGAGTTGGTTCAAAAACATACCCAGAATATTGATTCGTTTCTGGAAGAAAAATTAGACAATATCCAGTATCTGGCCCGGCAGTTTGACGGGAACCGGCAATCACCCCAAAATTTTTTGCAAAAGCATCTTAAATTATTAAAAGATGAATATGGGGATGTGTTTACAGATCTGGGGCTGGTGGACGAAAAGGGTATCCAGTTTGCCTATGAAGGCCCGTTCAGACTTGAGAATGCAGATTACTCAAAGGCGGAATGGTTTGTAAAGGCAATGGATAAACCATTTTTTATCAGTGACGTTTTTGCCGGATTAAGGGGGCACCCCCATTTTATTATCGCAGTAAAGGTTCAATCCAACGGCGGTAGCTATATTTTACGGTCCACCATTGATTTCGGGTCTTTTAATTTTCTTGTGGAAAATATTCATATCGGTGAAACCGGTATGGCCTTTATTATAAATAGTAAAGGCCAGCTTCAGACCCAAACAAATGTGAAACTCAAACAGTCAATTATACCATCAATGCTGGATCGCAGTTGTTATAACAATGATGAAACCGTTTTTGCCAAAAAACAGGATGCCCTTGGAAATAAATATCTATGCGTGACATCAATGCTTAAAAATATTGACTGGATAATGGTGTTCCGCCAGGACCTAAATGATGCCTTCCATGATTTGTGGAAAACCCAATTTCTTACCTTGGTCATTTTCGTTTTTGGATGCATTGCCATCCTTTCCGTGGCATTTACCCTTCCCAGGAATATTATCAGGCTTATTTCCAGTGCCGACAAAAAGAGCGAGGTCATGAATAAACAGGTGGTTGAAAGTGGGAAACTGGCAACAATCGGTGAACTTGCAGCAGGCATTGCCCATGAAATAAACAATCCGGTTGCCATCATGGTTGAAGAAGCCGGATGGATAGACGATCTTCTTGGAGAAGATGATTTAAAGGATTTAAGGGGGTCTGACAATTTTGATGAAATCAAGCGTGCTTTGGATCAGATCAATACCCAGGGCAAAAGGTGCAAAGAGATTACCCATAAGCTGCTCAGCTTTGCCAGAAAAACCGATTCCACCATCAATGATGTCCAGATTAATGATTCCATAAGGGAAATTGTTTCCTTTACCGCCCAAATGGCCAGGTATAACAATGTTATTATTGAAGAAAATCTGAATGACGAGATTCCATATATCCAGATATCCCCGTCTGAACTCCAGCAGGTGATCCTTAATTTACTAAATAATGCCATAGATGCCATGGAAAAAAGTGGTGGAACCATTAAAATTGAAACTAAAATCAGTGAAATTGAGAAAGATCATCTGGCGATTTCAATTGAAGACAACGGGCCCGGTATCCCCAAGGACAACCTTGACAGGATATTTGATCCTTTTTTTACAACCAAGGCAGTGGGGAAGGGTACGGGCCTTGGGCTTTCAATTTGCTACGGCATCATCCAGAAGATGGGAGGGAAAATTGACGTCCACAGCCAGGTGGGTGTCGGGACTAAATTTCGCATATGGCTACCTTTTCAGGATGACTCAACAAAAAATAGAGATATCGGAACAGATATCTAGGCAGATAACAACAAAGAATAATTAAACTAAATTATAAGGAGAATAAAGATGATTAAATTATTACTTGTAGACGATGAAAAAGCATTTCTTGATACCATTACCAAACGTCTGGAAAAAAGAGACTTAAAGGTTTCTGCTGTTTACAGCGGACAAGATGCCCTGGACGAGCTGGGAAAAAATAAAAAAATTGAGGTGGTCCTCCTTGATGTTAAGATGCCGGGTATGGACGGGATACAGACCTTGATTGAAATTAAAAAAAATTTCCCCTTGGTGGAAGTGATAATGCTGACCGGTCATGCCACAGTGGAATCGGCAATTGACGGGATGAAGATAGGCGCATTTGATTATCTGATGAAACCCTGTGACATTGATGTGCTGGTAAACAAGGTTACAGATGCGGCATCAAAGAAAAGAGAGCATGAGGAAAAAATTACTGAAGCACGGATAAAAGAGATTACAGAGCGACAGATTTAAAAAAAGAGGAAAGTCATGAATGAGGGTAACAAGGACAATAAAGTCATAAGCGTCCTGTTAGTCGATGACGAAAAAGGATATTTAAATGTCCTGTCTAACAGGCTGTCCAGGCGAGCCATCACTGCAACAAAGGCCTTTAGCGGTACTGAGGCCATACAAATTTTGCGGAAAAATGATTTTGATGTGGTGGTTCTGGACCTGAAAATGGAAGACATGGATGGAATCGAAGTTTTAAAGGTTGTCAAACGAATGGTCCCAAACCTTCCTGTTATTATATTGACAGGACACGGGTCACAGACGGCTGCCAAGGAAGGTATTGAATTTGGTGCCTTTGATTACCTGACCAAACCCTGCGAGCTGGTGGAGTTAATGGATAAAATTCGTAAAGCCCACAGGCATCAGGAAAAATTAACAAAAAAATCCCATTCGGATTGAAAAAAATACTGAGCTGTTAGGAGAGGAGATGTTTTACAAGACAAATGGATTTAAACTTTGTGTTGCCTTATTGGTGGGTGTTATCGTATTTTTTCTGCCAAGACCGGAAGGGACACAATTCAAGATTACAGGAGATACTGATAAAATTCTCATACAGAATTTGTCAGAATATTTTACAATTGTTCCCCATGAGGGCAGTGAATCATATATTTTAAAGGCAAAGATACCGGGTTCACTTGAGGGCAGTGCGCAATTTATTGCCCAAAAAGCAAAAGCCCTGGGTCTGGATACAGCCAAAGTAGATTATGTTGACGGGCTATCGCCAAAGGCAAAACGATTTTTGGCAATTCTCATCGTTCTTGTGGTGTTATTTGTAATAGAGCCCATCCCCCTGGAAATAACCGCGGTCTTAATCGGGGTTTTCCTGGTTGTCATGCAGATTACAGATGTAAAAACTGCATGGGCCCCATATATGCATCCGGTGGTTATTTTTATCATGTGCTGCCTGATTTTTGCCATTGCCCTTGATAAAGCCGGCTTAACAAAACGGCTGGGATATTATATTATAAAAAAAGCGGGCAATAGTATTACCCGGTTTACCTTTATTATTGCCATAGGACTCGGGCTGGCCTCATCATTTATGCATGA
>DAOWDR010000259.1 GCA_030638935.1 Desulfobacteraceae bacterium
GAATCAGGTAATAAAATTTCAAGTGCTGCATCCAGGGGATGGCCAATGAGCTTGGCTGTCCTTGCCTCTTCCAGGGCCTTGGTAACTTCTGCTCTCAAATTTCTGATATTTTCCCATTTAAGGGCCAGGGCCTCATCTTTCCATTCATCATTTGCAACTACCATCTCCTCCAGGTGGATGCTCTCTTTTTTGGTGTCTCCCAAAGGCATATGCTTATAGATTTCATCCGCCGTAAAGGGCAGAATTGGGGCCATGAGTTTTACAACGGCTTCCAAAATCGCTGCCATTACGGTCTGGGCATCCCGCCTCATGGGATCGGTGGAAGGCGAGGTATACAATCTGTCCTTGATGATATCCAGGTAAAAAGAGGACAGATCCTTTACACAAAAGTTGTGCAGTGTATGGTAAATGGTATGGAACTCGTAGTTTTCATAGGCAGCCAGAGATTTTTCCACAACCACATGGAGGCGGTGAAGGATGAACCTGTCCAGTTCAGACATGGCGGAAACCTTCCGCAGATCTTTGGCCAGATCAAAATCAGAAAAATTGCCCAGCATAAATCTGCAGGTGTTTCGAATCCTGCGGTAGGCATCGGACAATTGCTTGATAATATTATTGGAGATACTAACATCCCCCCGGTAATCGGCAGAGGCTGCCCATAACCGCAATACATCGGCACCGTATTGTTTAATCACCGTATCAGGAGCCACAACATTGCCCACGGACTTGGACATTTTCCGTCCGTTTTCATCCACAACAAATCCATGGGTAAGAACCGCCTTATATGGAGCGCTTCCCGTCCGCCCTACCCCGGTAAGCAGGGAGGAATGAAACCATCCCCTGTGCTGGTCACTGCCTTCAAGGTACATGTCCGCAGGACGGGCAAGCCCTTCCCTTTCCTCAAGAACTGCCGCATGGCTTACACCGGAATCAAACCAGACATCCAAAATATTATGATCCTTGGTAAATTCCTTTGATCCGCACTCCTCGCAGGTTGCGCCTTCAGGCATGAGGAACTCGGCATCTTTATCAAACCAGATATCAGAGGAATGTTCAGTAAAAAGAGAATGTATTTTGTCTACGGATTCCCGGGTCACATGGACTTTTTTACAATCTTTGCAATGGAAAACCGGAATGGGAACCCCCCAGGATCTCTGACGGGACAAACACCAATCCGGGCGGTTTTCAATCATGGCATAGATTCTTTCCCTGCCCCATGACGGGATCCATTGCACATTATTGATCTCTTCAAGGGTTTTCTTTCGCAGGCCCAGCTTGTCCATGGAAATAAACCATTGGGGGGTGGCCCGGTAAATAACCGGTTTTTTACACCGCCAGCAATGGGGATAGGAATGGGACAGGTTCTCATTCTTTAATAGGGCATTGCGTTCTTCAAGGGTCTCATTGATGGCCTTGTTGGCCTTAAAGATAAATTGATTGCCGAACAATTCCACGTCCTTGGAAAATACCCCGTTGTCTTCCACAGGAGAATAGCAGTCCAGGCCGTATTTTTTGCCCACAATATGATCGTCAGCACCGTGGCCGGGAGCCGTGTGAACACAACCGGTACCAGCTTCAAGGGTGACATGATCCCCAAGGATGATCAAAGAGTCTCTCTCATAAATGGGATGGGTACATGATTTATTTTCAAGGTCCCTGGCCGCAATATCGGCAAGTATGGTATAATTTTCAAATCCAAACTCCCGCATAACCTGTTCCACCAGCTCTTTGGCCAGGATAATCACCCCGTGGTCCTGAACTTTAACAGCAGCATAAACAAAATCAGGATGGAGGCAAACCCCAAGGTTGGCTGGTATGGTCCATGGGGTTGTGGTCCAGATAACCATGGAAACCTGTTCATCACCAACTCCTGGAATCAGGTTTGAAATATCATCTTTTAAGGGAAATTTCACATAAATTGAGGGAGAGGTATGGTCATGGTATTCAATCTCCGCCTCTGCCAGCGCTGTCTGGCAGTTGCAGCACCAATAAATGGGTTTTTTGCCCAGAAACATGTCTCCTGAAAGTGCAAACTCCCCGCACTCTTTGGCAATTCTTGCCTCATAGGGATAATTCATGGTCAAATAGGGGGTATCCCACTCCCCTGCCACACCAAAACGCTTAAATTCATCCCTCTGGATACCCACAAATTTTGCGGCATAGGAGCGGCATTCTTGTCTAACCTGAACCGCTGTCATATCTTTTTTCTTTTTGCCCAGTTTCTTATCCACATTATGTTCAATGGGAAGACCGTGGCAGTCCCAACCCGGCACATAGGGGGCGTTAAATCCTGCCATCTGACGGGATCTGATAATAATATCTTTTAACACCTTATTGAGGGCATGGCCCATGTGAAGGTGACCGTTGGCATAGGGAGGGCCGTCATGGAGAATAAAGGCTGGCTTATCTTTGGATTGTTCCCTTAATTTTTCATATATTTTATTTTGTTCCCATTCTTTGAGCATTTCAGGCTCGCGCTGGGGAAGGTTGGCCTTCATTGCAAATTTGGTTGAAGGCAGGTTCAGTGTTTTTTTATAATCCATTATTCCTCCGGTATGCGGATAAATTTATATTCAATATCAAACTTTCTTTTGTAAAGGGAAAGGCTAAAAAAGTCAAGAAATATCAGGTTTTTGACCAGAATGGTTGCATGCAAACCAAGGGTTGAAAACCAAAAAACCCAAATGGCGAAGAAACGATACCGGTCAAAGTGAAATACTGAATACATATCAAGGTTACTTGGTCAGCAGATGACGATGAATATGTAGGGCTATGTAGAATTTCCTTGTTAAAACTGGTTGGCAGAGACACCGGAATCTGCTTTAAAATCTAATTGAGCTTCTCCTTCAGGCGCTTGACTTCACGCCCAAGTATAAGTACAAGATTATGCAATAAGGAGAACTTTCCAATGGAATTTAATTTTTTTGCAAACCAGCTTCAATTTGGACCAGGTAAAATAGAAAAGCTTCCTAAACTGGCAAGGTTTTATGGAAAAAATCTACTTTTGATTACCGGCGCTAAATCATTCCAAGAAAGTGATCAATGGCCGCAACTTTTAAAACAATTGAAAAAAAAATCCATCAATATTTTCCAGGCAATGGTAAAAACCGAGCCATCGCCTTTAATTATTGATGAAATTGTAAGCAGATACCAAGATCAAAAGATAGAGGTCATTGCTGCCATCGGAGGCGGGAGTGTTATTGATGCCGGAAAGGCTGTTTCAGCCATGATGACAAAAAAAGAATCCATCATAGAATACCTGGAAGTTGTTGGGAACAGGTCCCATGACGGGAAAAAGGTCCCCTTTATTGCTTTGCCGACAACCTCCGGTACCGGAAGTGAGGCCACAAAAAATGCTGTGATCAGCCAGGTGGGGAAAAATGGATTTAAATTATCCCTTCGCCATGACAATTTTGTTCCTGATATTGCCATTGTTGATCCTGGGCTGACCTTAAACTGCTCGCCCAAAACAACGGCTGCCTGCGGAATGGACGCCTTAACCCAGCTCTTAGAATCCCTTGTTTCAACCCAAGCTTCAATCATGACAGATTCACTGGCCCTGGGTGCCCTAGAAATCCTGGGTGATTCTTTAATCAATGCGACCACCAGACAAACCTGTGATATTGATGCACGCACAAAAATAAGTTATGCATCCTATATTTCAGGCTTGACCCTGGCAAATGCCGGCCTGGGAGTGGTACACGGATTTGCATCCGTTATTGGAGGATTATTTAAAATTCCCCATGGGGTGATCTGCGGCACCCTTCTTTCCGAAGCCACCCGTCAAAACATCGAATCATTAATTTCAATTGATCCAAACAGTCCTGCTCTGCACAAATATGCCAAGGCTGCCCGTCTTTTGAATCCAACCCATACATCCGGAAATCCTGCACAAAGTTCCCGGTATCTGATTACTCTCCTGACCCAATGGACAGAACTAATGAACATTCCCAACCTTAGTGCATATGGTGTAACAAACAATGATATTGATCTGATTGTCAGGACCACTGGGCAAAAAAACAATCCGATTCAACTTCCGGCAAAAAAATTATCCCA
>DAOWDR010000224.1 GCA_030638935.1 Desulfobacteraceae bacterium
ATTGGCGATAATAGCCGGAATATGATGACCCGTATCGACTTTTTTTCTTAACCCGCTTGATTTGTTCGGATAGAAACCGCAGGAGCAGACAACCGGCGAATACCTGCCGGAAATGCAAGTCACCAGTTGAGCAATCCAGCCCGGAGCGTGAAATACTTTTCTGGATTTTTATTTCTTGTCAATATCAAAAGATTCATGGTACTAAGCGTTAAAAAAATGATTAATTATTGAAATATCCGCTGGAGGGGAAAATTTACGATGAGATGGACGTTGGTATCTTTTGTGTTGTTGGTATTGAGCTCTGCGGCGTTTGCAGAACCTGTTTGCACCCATGTCGACATGAAATGGATTTCCCAACAGGTCCCCCTGCCCACGGAAGCAAAAATTGTATATAAAAAAAATCAGGGTGAATTGTGTGAGGTTGTGCTGGCTCTGGACGGAAACCTTGTTCCCCTATATGCCGGCAAAGATTTTCTCCTGGTTGGAAAGCTTTTCAGGGACAAGAAATCCATTACACGGGAAACTTTGGATGCATTGGCGGATACTGCCCGGAAGGAACGGATAAAAGCAGACGAAAAAGAGGCGATTAAGACAGAAAAACGGAAGGCATTTTTTCAACAAAATATTAGGGTACTAGATGATTTGGCCCTGTTTTCATTTAACCAGGGGAAATCTAATAAAGTTTTGTATGTGGTCACAGATCCCAATTGTTCCTATTGCAAGAAACTTATGCCGGATCTTGAAATACTTGCCATTGAAAACCAGATTGAAATAAAGGTAATCCTTTTTCCAGTCCTGGGTTCCAAAAGTCGAGACATGGCAATCCAGGCCATTTGTGAGAAGTATTCCTATCAAGATTATGGGCAGATTCAATTTCAGCCGGATACGCCTGGCTGCCGGCAGGCAAACATCTTACTGGAAAAAACCATGCCTTTTTTTTCAAGGGCGGATCTTTCCTTTGTCCCGGTGGTGATATCCGGGGATGGCACCTGGGTCGTTGAGGGAAATGATATCTCCCAGGTGAAACAGCATCTTGGTCTCGTCTGTGATGACGGGGTCAGTGATCCTTCCAAGGGGTGTGCCCCGGTTCCTGAAAATTAATCGAGCGTTTTTAAGTTGTCCCTCCACCAGCCCCGGCAGACTGGCCCGGCCCCAAACTTTTCCGCCAGTCATGCCGTGACAAGCTTCAGGGCATCCCCGGAAAAATCATACTCTCCCTTAAAATTAATGTGTTGATAGGCGACCACGAAACCGTTTGTGGCATTTAAGAGTTGGGAATGGATGCTACTATCGGTGCAGGAAATCAAATCTTCCGGGTTTTGCCCCAGTATGAACGCCATTATTTATCACCGTCTTGCCATTGACAATAACCCTGGCTATCCCTGAAGGATATTTGTCTGAATCATGGTAGGTGGCTTGATCGGAGATGGTCTCAGGATCGAACAGCACAGCATCTGCCTGGAACCCTGTTTTAATGAGACCTGCATTTTTGAGTTTGAGGCGAAGTGCAGGTAATCCAGTCATTTTATGAATGGCTTCCTCAAGAGTCAAAAGCTTCAGTTCCCGGACAAAACGGCGGATGACCCTGGGAAAAGTTCCATAAAGCCTGGGATGTGGTTTGCCTTTAGAAAAATGGCTATCCGACCCTACCATGGCAAAGGGAAGTTTTAAAAAGACCCCCACGTTCTTTTCATTCATGGTCTCAGAAATAATCTTAACCCCTTCGCCCTCTTGTTCTATAAGGTCCAGGATGAGCTCAAAGGGTTCTGTCTTTCTTTGCCTTGCTATCTGTGCAACAGTTCTTCCTTCAATATCATTTTTCCCCGCTGAATTGAACTGGGAAATGGTAATTTTTTCCCAGCCTGCATTATGGTACATGTCCTCCCAGCCGGGGATTCCATATTTTATGTCATGAATTATTTTTTTTCTTTGTACGGCATCCTGTAACCGGGGTACCAGATTTTCCACCCCGCCCTCAATGGCCCAGGGGGGAATCAGTGCTGTCAATGAAGTGCTGGAAGAAAAATAAGGATATACGTCACAGGTCAGGTCAACACCCCCTTCTCTGGCATCTAACAATTTTTCAATAACCTGATCCACAAGGTCCCAGTTTCTGTGACCGGTGACCTTAAGATGAGAAATTTGAACAGGAATTTTTGCCTGTTCTCCAATGGAAATAGTTTCATCAATGGCTGCAAGGATCTCTTCCGCC
>DAOWDR010000108.1 GCA_030638935.1 Desulfobacteraceae bacterium
ATGGGTGTGAGGATGCTTGTGTTCCTTGCCATCATGCAGATGACCATGGTAATGCTCATGGGTATGGTCATGTGTCTGGCTGTGCTTGTGCTTATTAAGATTGATTTCCATTGTATTTCTCCTTTTTACTGAAAATTTCAATAAACAAAAAATTTTATATTTTCGAGTATAATTGTTTTACCCATGAAAATCAATTTCCATTTAAGTTATAACAGCAGCTTCCAAATCCAGAAGCCTGTTCAGATCAAAACCGTAAATGCCCGGCAATAATCCTTCCCTACTTTTTGTCTAATCAACATAAAGCGAGCCTAAAGCCACTGTAAACTGAGGCTCTTCAACCACCTTTACATCACACAAAAGGTGGTCCTCAAGGCTTTCCATCAGTCCTTTATTTTTTGCCGGTCCCCCGTCCAGGAATACATCTTCTTCAAGCAGGCCGTTGCCGGCCAGAGTGGCGATTCTCTTGGCCACGGCATTGTTGATGCCCTTAATAATACTGTATTTATTGACACCTTTGGCCAATAAGGAGACGATTTCACTTTCTGCGAAGACTGCGCAGGTGGAGTTGATGTTGACCGCTTCAATATCGGTGTCTTTTGCCTGAAAGGCATCCAGAGGGGTATCCAGAATATTGGCGGCAATTTCAAAAAAACGGCCGGTGCCTGCGGCACATTTATCGTTCATTTTAAAATCTATGACCTGACCTGATGCGTTGAGCTTTATGACTTTAACGTCCTGGCCACCCACATTGATGAGGGTACGGGCCCGGCCCCGGGTGAGGCGCTGGATACCGGCGGCATTGGCCCAGATTTCATCCACCACATGGCTGGTGGAATTGATCAGGTTCCTGCCGTAACCGGTGACACAGGTTTTTTCAATGTCGGATGGTGAGGCAGAGATGGCGGCCATGCCCTGTTGGATGAGGTCATTGACCAGGGCGGACTGGCCGGGTTTTGTGGGTACGACAATTTTCCAGATGATTTGGTCTGAATTGTCTGATTCACCCGATCTTCCTGATTCTCCTGATTTTACAAATACAATTTTTATTCCCGTACTGCCGACATCAATGCCTATTTTCATTTGTTGCTCCTGAACTGTTGTATGGGGTCAAGTGTCCGCCTGAAGGCTTCCAGGCGGGTGACAATATTCTGTTCATCTTCTTTAACATAGTCTGTTTCAATTTTTAAAAACAGATAGCCTTTCTCTTTGAGTTGGATTTCCAGCATGCCGGATTCCATGTCATAGGGATGGCATCCTTTGAGTACATGGAAAATAATCCCTTTTATATTCTCTTTTTCAAGAATATTGAGGATACCATTGATCCGTCTTTGATTATCGGCAAATGTCGGGCAGATACAGGCCTTGTGGTTCCGCTCTGCAAGGGCGCGTAATAATCCGTATTCGGATTTGTCTTCAAAGGTGACAGCTCCCGGGAAGGTTCTTTCAAGAGAGCATATATCATCGGCCGCAATTGCCATGCCGGCATTTTCGATGAGGTGTAAAAGCTTATAGTTGGGAAAAACAATGGGACTGCCGGTCAAAAGGATGGGGGGACGGGTATTTTCCAGGGGATTCAGGCCTTTGACATAGGCTGCGGCATGGGTGATCCACTGGTTTATATCCTGATAGGGCAGGGCATTGGCAATGAGGGCAAAATGGAGGGCCGGCATCTGTTGGGCCCTTTTGAGATCAATGAGGCGGCTAAAGAGTTCAAAGGCGCTTGCATGGCATTTGATGGCTGCATAAAGGGCCTTGGGGGTAATTTTTTTTGGGGCTGTTTTTTCAAGCCATAATTTGAGTGCCTGGATCTCTTCCAGCCAGCGGCGGGATGAGCGCTCATTTTCCCTTAAATGGGGAAGCTCCATAAAATGAATGTCTGCTGTCCCGTAAATCCCTGTCAATTCACTGAACTTGACCACCCAGTCACAGGTGGTGGGAATGACAAATCTTTGTTGGGTGGGATCAAGTCCCAGATGGGGATCAAGAAGGCCGGCCAATGATTTGATCATGGGACAGGTCAGGGCCGGTAATTGAAGCGGGGCAAGGTTCTGGGCGGCATAGGACCCGCAGGCAAGCTTGAACACGGACAGGCCGGCAGCCAAAAAGAGTTCCAGGGGTGCCTGGATGCACAGGGTCATGACAGGAGGGGTGACAGCCTTGTCAATAAACTCTTTTGGAAACAGGCTGAGTCTCAGGCTTTCCAGAAAGGGGTCAAGTTCCGGGATATAATCGGAACGCTCTTGGATCCCGGACACCTGGTCTTCACATTCTGCCATCATTTGTTTCCGGATTTTTAGCTGCAGGCGCAAAAGGCGCTGATTGATTTTGGGCTGGGTCATTTTCTGCTCCATTTTCGGGCAAGGTATTGCCGAGAAGAGGAAAAAAGCGGGATGCCAAACCATTTAAATGTCAGGGTATGATCACCCGGGCAGGATTCCGCACAGGTCATGCATCCCATGCAGTCCTGGGTTAAGACATCTTTTTTCTCTTTTTCAAGGTGAACATCCGGGATGTCCATGGGGCACATCCGTTCACAATTGCCGCATCCGGTACAGGTGTGGACCTTTTTTTCAAAACGGACTGGACTTATTTTTTCAAACAGAGAAATGAGGGCCAGCATGGGGCAGAACATGCAGAAAAACCGTTCCTTGAAAAACATACCAACGAGCATGCCGCCGGTAACTATCATGGAAACAAGGGTAAAGGCCATGGTAACCCCATTGGTTTGGTCGATGTGAAAATAGGTTAGATTTCCCTGGAACAGGGGAAGGATCGGCTTTGCCGGGCAGATCTGGCAGAAGGGCAGGCCCCAGTCAGGGTGAAGGTTGAAATTAGCAATGGCAATTGGAATGACAAGGAGTAATGCCAGGAGCAGATACTTGATGGGTTTTAAATTTTTCCGGGTTTTCCGGGTCAGGATAATTTCCCGGATGCAAAGTTTTTTCCGGACCCAGGAGATCCAGTCCTGGACCAGGCAAAAGGGGCAAATCCAGCTGCACCAGAGCTTGGACAGGGGGATAAAAAAGAGAAGGAAAATTACAAAGGGCCAGAAAATGTTGAGGG
>DAOWDR010000586.1 GCA_030638935.1 Desulfobacteraceae bacterium
AATTTGAACAGGGTCACCGGCACTGAAACAGCCGCATCTATTAACGGCAGCCTTACCCTTCCGGAACGGGGGGCGGTGATGGATAGGGTCAGGCTTGGTGATATTGGTATTTTATATATTTCCCCGGAACAGCTGCGCAATTTCAGTGTGGCCCAATTGATCAAATCAAGGGATGTGGGGTGCTGGGTGTTTGATGAAGCCCATTGCCTGTCCAAGTGGGGGCATGACTTCAGGCCGGATTATCTCCATGTCGCAGAGTTTATTGACGGTTATGGTAAGGGCTCTGGCAGGCCTGCCCTTGTGGGCGCATTTACGGCAACGGCGAAAAAGGATGTCATTGAAGAGATTATAAGTCATTGCCGGGAAAAACTTTCCATTGACCTTGAATCTTTTATCGGGGGTGTTCAGCGGGACAATCTTAATTTCCAGGTATGGCCGGTAACCCGGAATGAAAAATATGATGTTATCGCCAATTGCTTAAAGGAGTGCCTTGCTGCAAAAAATGGTGGGGCCATTGTGTATTGTTCAAGCCGGAGGCACACTGAAGAGTTAAGCGCTTTTTTAAATGAAAAACTTATCCCTTCCCAGGCCTTTCATGCCGGAAGGAGTGAGCCGGACAAAAGAAATATCCAGGATGAGTTTGTTGAAGGAAAAATTCCGGTGATCTGTGCCACCAATGCCTTTGGTATGGGGATTGACAAAAAGGATATCCGGCTTGTTATCCATGCGGATATTCCGGGTTCCCTTGAAAATTATCTACAGGAGGCCGGCCGTGCCGGAAGGGATATGGAACCCTCTGACTGCATCCTGCTATATGAGCAGGAGGACATAGAGAATCAGTTTTCTTTGAATTCATATTCAAAGCTTTCCATAAAGGACATTAAGAAAATTCTTGCAATATTGAAGAAAAGAGGCGCCAAAACCCCTGAAATAATTATCACCCCGGGTGAGATCATGCGCCTGATCGGATATAAGGATTCTAGTGGCAATGATTCAAAGGCCAGGATCGGAGTTTCCTGGCTTGAAAGAAAGGGGTTTGTAGAACGTTCCTATAATCAGACACTTTTTTTCAAGGGCGTGCCTGCTGTAAAAAACATGGAAGAAGCCGTTCTGAAGATGGAGCGGCTCAATCTTTCAAAGACCATGAAAGCGATTTTTATAACCATTTTAAATTTTTTGTTCAATGCGGATTCCAACACGGTTATTTCGGCAGATGATATCTGCATTGATTTAGGAAAGATAAAGAATCTTCCGGAAGAGTATCTTGATTCCCGCCATGTTATCACCCTTTTGTCCGACATGGCAAAGGCAGGTCTGATACGTGAAGGGGTGGTCATGACCGCTTTTGTAAAGCCAAAGGGGAAAAACAGTTCTCCAAAGTTATTTGACTATTTTTGTGATGTTGAAAACCAGATGATTCATATCATGGAAGAGATGGCGCCTGATGCCGGGTTTTCCCAGGACAGGGCAGATATATTCAATCTTCGCCTTATGTCCCAGCGATTGAAGGACTGCGGGTTTGACAGGGTCAATTCCGATTCCGTGGAAAGAATTCTCAGGTCAATTGCCAATGACAAAGGGGGAAATCTTGGGAAAAGCCTGAAAATCACCGGCAGGCGGGGAATAGATCAGCTTCGGGTATATGTGAAGTTTTCATGGCAGGAAATCAGGCAAAGGGTGGAGCTGAGGCATCGTTTGTCCCGGATTATCCTTGGGACCGTCATCTCCTGCCTTCCTGTTAATTTAAGGGCAGGGCAGGCCGAGGTTTTGTCCCGGTTTTTTATCACCGATATCATGGAAGCCATGGGCAGGGATATTTTTTTTCCCGGGTTTAAGGGGGATGCCCAGTCTTTGATTGAAAGATCTCTTTTGTATCTCCATGATGTGAAAATTATTACCCTGCAAAACGGCCTTGGGGTGTTCCGACAGGCCTATACGCTTACCATGCTGCCGGAAAGCAGTAAACGCCGGTATACCAAAGGTGATTATGCGCCCTTGTCCCATCACTATGATCAGAAAAATGTACAGGTTCATGTCATGGAAAAATTTGCACGGCTGGGTCTTGAAAAGATAAAGACGGCCTTAAATTTTGTCAGTGATTATTTTTCATCTTCCTATGATTCCTTTGTTTCCCAGTATTTTCCGGGAGAACAAAAGATCATCCAGACAGCCATGACCGCCGATGCCTATAAGAGAATAGTTCAATCCCTCGAAAATAATATCCAGGAGGCCATTGTCGGGGCGGAACCGGAAAAAAATTTGCTGGTTCTTGCAGGGCCTGGTTCCGGAAAGACAAAAACCATTGTGCATAGATGCGCCTGGCTGATAAAGGCAAAATCCGTTGACCCGTCTTCGATTCTGGTCCTGTGTTTTAATCACCAGGCCATGCTTGAGCTTAGGAAACGCATAAGGAAGCTTGCAGGGCGGAGCGCTGATTTTGTCACAGCAATGACCTACCACGGGTTTGCCATGCGCCTGACCGGCAGAACTTTTGTGGAAGAATCCGGACCCTTTGAGGAAAGGTTGGATTTTAATGGGATCATTGATGAAGCCATTGATATATTAACAGGGAACAAAGAGCTTGCGGGAATAGATCCATCAGAGGCAAGGGAATATTATCTTTCCAGATTCCGGTATATTCTTGTGGATGAATACCAGGATATTGACAAAAGGCAATATAGTTTCATCTCAGCGCTGACAGGCAGATTGGAACAGGACACTGATACCAGGATTTCCATCATGGCAGTGGGGGATGATGATCAGAGTATTTATGGGTTTCGAGATGCAAATGTAGGGTTTATTAAACAATTTAAACAAGATTATGATGCCAAAACCTTTTATCTGGTGGAAAATTACAGGTCCTCATATCCGATTATTCAAGCATCAACCTCTTTTATTGCACAAAATGAAAACCGGATGAAAAAAGAGCAACCCTGCCGCATCAACCGGAAAAGAAAAGCCCGGGAAAAAATGCCTGACCATATGGAAAAAAAAGATCTGGTCCAGATTGTTCATGCTGGGGATATTGAATCCCAGGCCTCCTTTGTCGCTCAAACGGTTAAAGAGATACTGAAGCAAAATTCTGAAATAAGACCCGGGGATATTGCCGTTGTTTCACGCCAGGGGATCTCATATTCTTTTCTTGTTGCGGTGAGAATGGCTTTGGCAAAAGAGAATATTTCATTTTGCTATTCAATCAAAAACAGTGCCGGTTTCCCCATGTTCAAGGTTCGGGAAATACAGGAGTTCATCAGCTACCTTGCGATGTCGGGAAAAAAGAGCCCCCATGACTTGAAGCATGAAATTCTGGGCCTGTTTAAACAAAAAAATACCTGGACAAATTTTATTGAAGATATCCTTGAATCCTGGTGCCGGATCAACAGTGATATGGAAATTTCCATTGACCGGGCAAAGGATTTTGTCCTTGAAACACTTCTTGAAGAAAGACGGGAACACAAAACCGGGAACGGGGTATTCATGGGAACCATTCATAGTGTGAAGGGAATGGAGTTTCCCATTGTTTTTATTCTTGACGGGGGATGGAAGTGTCATGACATGGAAGAGGAACGACGGCTTTTTTACGTGGGCATGACCCGGGCAAAAGAACGTCTTTTCCTGTGTCAGGTTGATAACTTTTCCAATCCGCATATCCGTTCTTTAAAAGACAATGGCTTTGTTTATGAAAGACCTGCGATGTCGGCCAGGATAAAAGGTTTTTCCGATGATTTGACGGTTTCGACCCTTGGTATGGCAGATATTTATCTCAACTATCCAGGTCTTTTTCCGGGCAGTCACGAGATCCACAGATGTTTGGCCGACCTTGAAGCAGGCGCAAAAGTCAGGTTAAAAGAACAAAAAGGCCGGGTTTATATCGTAAATGATGCAGATCAAATTGTCGCATCTCTTTCGAAAAACGGGTCGGCACAATGGCGGTACCATATCCAAAACATATTAAATGCCAAAGTTTTGGGTGTTATCAGAAGACACCAACAGGAAAATGAGGTGGACGGCTACAAAAAGGTTCAGGTCGAATCATGGGAATTGCCCATAGTGGAGATCCTTCATAAGAAATTGGAAAAAATATGTGCCAAGACTGTTGGGAAAGATTGAGCCGTATTGTTTTTAAACAGAACTTTTCAGATATCTTGATAGAGTGCATCAACCTCTTTTTCATACTTTTTTATTATGATACTTTTTTTCATTTTCAGGGTAGGGGTCAGCAGTCCGTTATCTATACTGAATTCAGGCATGATAATTATTTTTTTAATAGTTTCAAAGGAGGCAAAATTCTTATTCTTTTCTTCAATCTCAGAATCAATCAAGGCTTTGATTTCAGGATTTTCCACCAGATCTGCCACCGTGTCAAAGGGGATGCTGTTGTTCCTGGCATACTCGGGAACGGTTTCAGGGTCCAGGGTTACAATGGCGGATAAAAATTTACGCTTATCTCCAATGATGCATACCTGGCTCATGTATTTAGATGTGGCCATAACCCCTTCAATACCCGATGGTGCGATATTCTTTCCACCGGCTGTGATGATCAGGTCTTTTTTTCTGCCTGTAATTTTTAAAAAATTTTCTCCATCAATTTCTCCCAGATCTCCTGTATACATCCAGCCGTCAGGGGTAAGGGTTTCGGCAGTTTTTTCCGGCATCTTATAATACTCTTTCATTACATTACGGCCTTTGAACATCACTTCTCCATCTTCACAAATTTTTTGTTCGATACCGTAACCCGGCTGGCCCACCCAGCCAAACCTGTAATTGTCATGCCTGTTAATGTTGGTAAAGGAGGTGTTTTCCGTCATGCCGATTCCTTCCAGAATGAGTATACCGGCACTGTGGAAAAACTTTGCAATGGAAGGGTCTATGGGCGCAGCCCCGCTTATACACCAGCGCACCCTGCCGCCAAGGGCAGCCTGGATTTTTGTGAAGACCAGTTTTGTAGCAAGCTTGTATTGTAAATTAAGAAAGGTCGGTATGGGTTGGTTATTGAGTATGCAGTTACTGTATTTTTCACCGGTTGTGCAGGCCCATTTGAAAATTTTAAGTGCTGCTCCTCCCTTTGTTTCAGCACCGCTGATCACCTTGGAATAGACTTTTTCATAGATCCTGGGAACACTTGCAAACCAGTGGGGTCTGGCAACACCGATATCTTCTATCACTGTGGTGATATCCCTGGCAAAGGTTGTTGTGCTCGCAGCTTCCAGAGCGCCAAATACACATATCTTGGCAAAGACATGGGCCAGGGGGAGGAAAAGGAAATGGTGATCCCCTGCCTGGAGATCGCTGCTAAGGGTCACTGACTGGGCTGTAAAGGTGAGATTGTCATGGGTGAGAACCGCTCCCTTGGGCACACCAGTGGTACCTGAAGTGTAAACAATGGCGGCAGGGTCCTGGGGCCCCACCGCCCCTGCCATTTTTTCAAAGAGTTGGTCATCCGTGTCGCTGCCAAGGGCCAGGAATTGATCAAAATTGATTACCCAGTCGTCATCTCCCTTATAATCACTGAACATAATCACCTTTTTGATATCAGGTATCTCACCACGGATGCTCATTAGTTTTTGAAGCTGGGTTTCGTCCTCTGCAAAAATTATCACTGCATCTGAATGATCAATGATATAACGGCAGTCATCTGGAAGATTTGAGTGGTAGATACCAACAGTGCATGCGCCAATGCTTGCGATCCCAATATCGCTGAGCACCCATCTGTAACAGGAATAGCTTATGATATTGACCTTGTCTCCTTTTTTGACCCCCAGGCTGATGAGACTTTTGGATACCCTTTTTACCTGTTCCTGGAAGTCACCCCAGGTAACGGATTCCAATCGATCAGGGGATGAAAACCATCTATAGGCATCATTGTCCCTGTAATCGTCAATGGTGTGTTTGAGCATATCTTGAATGTTGGTGAAATTTTTTGCACTCATGGTAATTCCTCCTTAAACTAGGGGTTTTTCGGGAATAGCCCTGGGCTTTGTTACGAATTGTCTGGGAAGTGCTTCCTATCTTCCTATCTTTTTTTAAAAAAAATCGCAAGGATAACTAATTTCTTGTACCATTTTATAATAGTGGTTTTCTGCCAAGGATCAGAAGGTTGCAGGAAAAATCCTTCAAGAATTAATGAATCTTTAATGAAACAAAATAAATGAAAAGACCTTTAAAATTTATTTAACTGATCCAGGAGATTGCCAGGGGATGTGAGCATTTTGCCATCTGCAGTTTATTCGATTTCAAAGGCCCGTTCCCCGTGGAGGGCAGTGTCCAGGCCGGACAATTCATCCTCTCTGTCCACTCTGATACCTCCTGTGATTATTTTGGTGACAAAGATTACCAGCAGGGTGGCTGTGGCGCTGAAGGCAATGGTGGCTAGGATGGAAATAATCTGGATCCATAGCTGTTTGGGATTTCCGTAAAAAAGACCGGCTGCACCCTCGGTGACAGTGGGGGATGCAAACAATCCCGTGGCAATGGCGCCCCAGATACCGCAGAGCCCGTGAATTCCGAATGCGTCCAGGGAATCGTCATAGCCAAGTTTGTGTTTGAGAACGGCGACTCCCAGATAACCTATTGCCCCGGAAAGGGCTCCGATGACAAGGGCGCCTGCCAGGGTAACAAAACCGGCTGCCGGGGTAATTGCCACAAGACCTGCAATGGCACCGGAAGCAAGTCCCAGTACCGTGGGTTTTTTGTTGTGTTTCCATTCAACAAAGAGCCAGGCAAGGCCTCCGATGGCTGCGGCTGTATTGGTTACCATGAAGGCCGATGCTGCCACTCCGTCGGCTGCCAGTTGGCTGCCGGCATTGAACCCGAACCAGCCAAACCAGAGGAGGCCGGCACCCAGGGTGGTAAAGGTGACGCTGGAGGGTATCATGGCTTCTTTGCCATATCCGTGGCGTTTACCCAGGACCAGGGCGAGAACCAGGCCTGAGATCCCTGCATTTATATGGACCACGTTTCCCCCGGCAAAATCAAGGGCCCCCATTTTATGCATCCAGCCACCGCCCCATACCCAATTGCACACCGGGGTATATACAAAGGTGACCCAGAGAATGGTAAAAACAATCCAGGAGGAAAATTTCATCCTGTCAACCACGGATCCCAGGATGATGGCCACAGAGATGCAGGCAAATGTCATCTGGAAGAGGATAAAAATCAGGGTGGGTATGGTGCCTGATACGGAATGTATATCAATACCGTTGAGCAGAATGTGGCTCAGGTTGCCTATAAAAAGACTGGTGCTGTCGCCAAAAGCCAGGGAATATCCCCAGGTCATCCAGATGATACTGGTCAGGCAATAGGCCACCAGTGTCATTGCCATGGTGTTTAGCAGATTTTTGTACCTGGACATGCCTCCGTAGAACAGGGCAAGACCAGCCGGTGTCATCATCATAACCAGGGCAGTGGACATGGTAACCCAGGCAGTATCACCGGTATCAATGGTTCCTTCGACGGCAAAAACATTGGTAGCATGAAATATTAAAGCGCCCAGAGCAATTAGAATAGGTTTCAGCATCATGGTCTGTTTCCTTTGTTAGGTTTTTGGAAATAATTAATTCAATGACCTTAAATTTAGCAAATCCCGTACCACCTTTTTTTCAAATAGTGAAACAGTGGGTTTAATTTATTGAAATCACAGTGTATTTTTTTTAAAGATTTGAAAATTGATATGTGTAGGTGATTGGAGAATTTTTCATTTAATTCAAATATGTAAGTTTTTAATGATAATAAAATACAAATATGTAAATAATTGATTTGATTTCGTTTTTAAAATACTTGATGTCCATGGATTGTTTCTGTTCCAGGTAAAGATATAGGGACGGGGCTGGGATAAACTTACGTTTTTGTGGTTTTTGTCAAATTGATTGCGTGGATTCAACGGTCAGGGTGACAGCTCCCCAGTCAGATTCAAGTTTGCCAAAAAGGAAATAAGGTTTTCCATAATCCAGGTAATGGCAAAGTTTTGCATAGGCTTTTGGGAAAAATACAGTTTCAACAATCCCGGTTTCGTCTTCAAAGGTGAGAAATTTCATGGGGTCTCCCTGTTTTGTTTTTATTACTTTTCCCGTAATCAGCCATCCTGCAAATCCCGCCCTTTTTCCGATATGCCTGGGCAGATCTATTGCCTTGATAGTTTTTGCCGTTTGGATCGCCCGGGCAAATAATAAAATGGGATGGCAGGAACAAAGGAAGCCTAACACCAAGAATTCCCGCTGTAAAAGGTCCCTTGGGTGATCCGGGGGCAGTTTTGGGGTGGGGATAGGGTTACTCACCTCAAAGAGACAGGAGGTCTTTTGTTGTCTTTTTTTTCCTTTTGCCAGGCAAAAAAAGCCCATAGGA
>DAOWDR010000732.1 GCA_030638935.1 Desulfobacteraceae bacterium
GGGAATAAAATTTCTTATAGGTAAGACTTTTGTTGTCCTCGTGCTGTACCATAGCCACATGATTTGGCCTTTCCTTGGCCCATTTTTCAATATAATCGTTTACAGTTGCAAGTTGCGGGTTCATGGAGTCTCCTTTTTTATTTTAAGGTATCCGGAGCGAATGGCTTTTTTATTTTTTGAATTGAGCACGTTAAAAAAGATATCTTTGTGACTTTCGTGGTCCTTGGAGCCAAGGCAGCAGATTTCAATGGCTGTTCCCGGCGTTACCATGCCGGTAAATTGGCAGGCGATTTCTTCAATCCGACAAGGATCTCCGCCTGCTTCCCGGTTGGTGAGTTCCCGGATTGCAATGGCCAGGGTGGCCGTCCCCTGGAGGATAATCCCGGGTAGCCCCACCTCTTCGGCAAATTTGGGGGAGGTGTGGATGGGAAATTCAATATTTGTACACCCGTCATAGACATAGGGGAGCCATGGATCAATCCGGCTTTCGCAGGTCCAGTGGGCGGCAGAGGGGTCAGAATCAGGTATAATGGGCAGTCTTTTTCTTCCTTTTTCCCCTAAGGCTTCAACCCCCCGGAGCATGGCCCCGATATATTCGGTAAACACCGGTTCTTTTTTTTTGTCTGTGGCGGTTAATTTAATGACGGCATGGGTGCCTGCCCTATGGGGCAGGATGGCTGCAATTTTCCCGGTCAGGCACAATTGGTCCCCGGGCCTGATCATTCGGTGGAGGATTAGATGTTCGGTGTAGTGGACCTGGGTGAACAACACCTCCTTGGGGAACTCTTTTGATTCAATATAACGGCCCAGATCGCTTAGGATGGGCCAGGTCACAGCCACGGGAAAGGTGGGGGGGGCCAATAACCCTTTTTTTTTCCTGTCATCAAAATACAGAGGGTTGTCATCGGCGATTGCAGCGGCAAAATTGGTGGTGTCCCGCCAGCTGATTAGGGTGTTGTGGGGATTCAGCCGGGTTCCGGCTAACCTGCTGTCCAGTTTCATTATTCATTACTCCAGTTGTCTATGGGTAACGGGTGCGAATTATTCATGGCAATAATTAAACCATAGTTTTAATTATTTGTCAAAAAGAAAACAATGTTTTAATTTGCTTTATTGCTTAAATTCTCATGGGGAGAGGATAGGGCAGCAGTTTTGCCTGGGGAGAATTGTTTTAGACATTGATTTTTCTTGCACCACTTGAAATTTTTAGGCTATAACGCCTGTAAGAACCTGAATGATGGAGAGAATCCAATGGATTATTTTAATGTTGTGTTTGCAGTATCCGGGGTTGAGACCAATATATTTCTCCCTCCCTTGATTGCTTTTGTTATCTCTTTTTTTACCTCCATGGGGGGGATTTCCGGCGCATTTATGCTGCTGCCCTTTCAGATGAATTTTTTACATTATACAGCCCCTTCGGTCAGCGGGACCAATCAGTTTTTTAACATGGTGGCCATACCCAGCAGCGTCTGGCGATATGTAAAGGAAAAACGCATGGTCTGGCCATTGACCTGGGCGGTTATTATCGGGACCCTGCCCGGGGTGGTTGCCGGGGCTTATCTTAGGATTGAATATCTCCCTGACCCGAAAAATTTCAAATTTTTTGTGGGGCTGGTGTTAAGCTACGTGGGCATACGCCTCCTCAATGATGTCATCAAGCAGGTGAAAAATAGGAAAGACTCCCGGATAAAGACCGCTTCAAATGATCCCGTGGATTTAACCGTGTCAGAGACCCGATTCTCATTAAAGCGTATAGAGTTTAAATTTGGCAAAGACAATTATTCTTTTTCTTTTTTCAGCATATTTATGCTCTGCCTTGTTGTGGGCATCATCGGAGGGGTTTACGGCATCGGCGGCGGCTCAATCATTGCCCCGTTTTTTGTCACATTTTTCCATATCCCCGTATATGCCGTGGCCGGTGCCGCCCTCATGGGGACCTTTGTCACTTCCATTGCCGGTGTTGTTGTTTACCAGATACTTTCCTGTTTTTATCCCACTGTATCGGTCTCCCCTGATTGGTCCCTGGGGTTTTTGTTTGGAATAGGCGGTTTTTTCGGAATGTATCTGGGGGCCAGGTGCCAGAAATATGTGCCGGCCTATCTGATCAAATGCATTTTATGCGTTTGCGTTCTTTTTGTGGCCGGCGGGTATGTTTGGGGTTTTATCAGCCAGATGTAAAGTAATCAGATCTGGATAATCGCAAATTTCTTTTTCACCTTTTAAAAAGGACTATACACATGGAGAACAATTATTCTTTTGATTTAAGAGAGCAATTTTTTGCCCAATTGAAAAGCAAATCCGTTTTTGAACAGGCAAAAGAATTATCCTTTGACTATTTGAATGAAAAAGAAAAAATGCCTGTTTTCCCGGCTCCTGATGCCATTGAAGCCCTGGCCGGATTTGACGAACCCTTTCCGGAAAAATTGGGAAAGCCTGACCAAATTTTACAGCAGCTCCATGAAATAGGATCACCGGCAACCGTGATCCAGACCGGGGGCCGGTACTACGGGTTTGTCAACGGCAGTGCCACCCCCGTGGCCATGGCCGCCAAGTGGCTGGCCGACGTTTGGGATCAGAATTCGGCATTATTTGTAATGTCCCCTACCGTGGCTAAACTGGAAGCCGTCTGTCAGGAGTGGCTCAAAGAATTGCTCGGTTTGCCAAAGGAGACCGTGGCAGGCTTTGTGTCCGGAAGTTCCACTGCCAATCTCTGCGGCATTGCAGCTGGGCGGAATTATCTTCTCAAACAACAGGGATGGAACGTTAATGAACAGGGCATGGCAGGGGCCCCGAAGATAAGGGTGATCCTGGGGGAACATGCTCATGCAACGGTATTCAAGGCCCTGGCCCTGCTGGGGTTTGGCACGACCGGGGTGGAGCAGGTGCCCGTGGATGACCAGGGGCGAATGGTGGTTGAACAATTTCCAAAATTAGATGATTCCTGCCTTGTCATTGCCCAGGCCGGGAATGTGAACTCCGGCGGTTTTGATCCCCTGGACCCCATCTGCGACCGTGCCCGAAAGGCTGGCGCCTGGGTCCATGTGGACGGGGCCTTTGGCCTGTGGGCTGCCGGCTCAACCACCCGAAATCATTTGACAAAGGGGATTGAAAAAGCAGATTCATGGGCCGCAGATGCCCATAAAACCCTGAACGCCCCCTATGACTGCGGCATTGCCCTGTGCCGGAAA
>DAOWDR010000070.1 GCA_030638935.1 Desulfobacteraceae bacterium
AGATCCGACAGAATACTTCCCACCATGAACAAGAGGGAGGAGATCACCAACATCCCCATTACCACGGGATAATCACGGTCAATGACAGACTCGTATCCTAAAAGCCCCATGCCGTTGATATTAAATACCTTTTCAATGAGAAACGAACCCATTAGGAGGATGGAAATATTGTTACCAAAACTTGTGGCAATGGGAATCAGGCTGTTTCTCAGGGCATGGCGGAAAACCGCTTTTTTAAAGGGAAGCCCCTTGGCAATGGCTGTTCTCACATAATCTGCAGACAAATTATCCATGAGGGTATTTTTCATGAGCAGGGTCATGACGGTAAAGGAACCTATCATATATGAAAACAAAGGAAGGATGGTGTGCCGGGCAATGTCCATAATTTTTTCAAAAAAACCCATCTCGTCGAAAAAATCAGAAACCAGGCCGCCCAAAGGGAACACATCAAACCGGGAGGAGAACAAGACCAGCATGAACACCCCTGCCACCCAGCCCGGGATGGCATAGCCTGTAAAAATCAAGGTGGAGGTAAAATTATCAAACCCGGACCTGTGGCGTACTGCCTTGGCAACCCCTAGAGGGATGCAGACCCCGTAAATGAGAATCAGGCTTAAAACCCCAAAATAGAGGGAAATGGGAATCCGTTCTGAAATCATCTCCCAGACAGGGTCCTGGTACCGGGTGGACCGGCCCAGATCGCCCTTAAGCACCTTACCCAACCAGGACAGATAACTTTGCAGAATCGGCTTGTCAAACCCGTAATATTCTTTTAATTTTTGGATCTGATCCTGGGAAAGAGGCTGGCCCGACCCGGCGCCTGCCTTGGATGAAGTGGATGAAGAACTGCCTCCGGTCCCGCCCATCTGCATGGCCCGGGTTTCCGCAATTATGCGTTCAATGGGGCCGCCGGGCACAAAACGGGTAATGGTAAAGACCATGATGGTGATACCGATAAAGGTGGGTATCACCAATAATAGCCGTCTGATAAAGTATGCGGTCATGAAACGGTCTGATAAACAGATTCAAGTGCCGCATCAAGGAGTTCAGGCTTTGTACCGCCGGCCTGGGCCATGTCCGGACGTCCGCCGCCGCCGCCGCCCACAATTTGTGCAGCCTTCTTGACAATATCCCCTGCCTTGTAGGTTTTAGTCAAATCATCGGTGACAACTGAAATGAGCAAGGCCTTGCCATTGGATTGGGCACCCAGAAGCAGGACACCGGAACCAAGTTTTGCCTTGAACTTGTCTGCCAAATCCCTGAGCTGGGAGGGATTTTCAATCTCCACCCGCTTGGCCAGAACCTTAACCCCGTTGATTTCCCGTATATCATCTTCGATATTTGTAATTGATTTGGATGCCAGCTTGGCTTTGATGGAAACAAGCTCTTTTTCAAGTAATTTTTTCTCCTGGAGCAAGGCATCCACACGGGTCACCACATCATCCTTACCGCCCTTGAGAAGGCCTGCAATGGCTTCAATGGCTTCTTGGTCTGAATGGACCTTCTCCAGGGCAACCCGGCCAGTGGCTGCCTCAATTCGACGCACACCCGAGGCAATGCCCCCTTCGGACAAAATTCTGAACAACCCGATGTCACCTGTAAATTGGGTATGGGTTCCCCCGCAAAGCTCCCGGGAAAATTTTCCCTGGGAAACCACCCTGACCACATCCCCGTATTTTTCTTCAAACAGGGCAGTGGCACCGGCACGTACCGCTTCATCCATGTCCATTTCTTTGGTAGAGACCCCATGGTTTTCACGAATTCTGGCATTAACCTGATTTTCAACCTCCCCAAGTTCTTTTGGGGTAATGGCTGAAAAATGGGTAAAATCAAACCTAAGCCTGGTATCGGTCACAAGGGAGCCCGATTGTTTAACATGATCGCCAAGAACATTTCTCAAAGCTGAATGGAGAATATGGGTGGCTGTATGGTTCACTGCGGTTGCCCTGCGTTTTTCCTGGTTCACCTTCAGGGTAAACACATCCCCTTTTTCACACTTTCCTGTGACCACTTTTCCCTTGTGGATGGTAAGACCTGAAGGGTCGGAGACCGTGTCCAGAATCTCGATTAGGCAGTTCTTGTTTTCAAATATACCCGCATCCCCTGTCTGACCACCTGATTCAGCATAGAAGACGGTCTGGGCTGTTACCACCTCTATCTCATCTCCCTTGGAAGCTGTCCCAAGTTCCCTATCGTTTTGCACCAGGATCAAAACTTGGGACTCAATCTCCAGGCTGTCATAGCCCTTGAAAATGGTTTTTACCCCGGCCGAAGTCAAAGGTTTATAGGCCTCGCCCACACCGGCAAATTTTTTCGTGGATCTGGATCTGGCTTTTTGTTCGGCCATGGCAGCATCAAACCCATCTATGTCCAGGTCAATCTCCATCTCCTTGACATGGTCTGCAATGATGTCCACGGGAAATCCAAAGGTGTCGTAAAGCTTGAAGATAACCTCTCCGGGGATGGTGGTTTTCCCAATTTTTCTGGTATCGGCAATGGTTGCCTCTAAAAGTTTCATACCGGTCCCTAGGGTTTCCAAAAACTTTTCTTCCTCGTTTTTCACCACATTAAGGATAAAGGAGGCAGAATCTTTAAGTTCGGGATAGGCCTCATCCATGATCTGAAACACACTCTGGACGGTTTCATGGAGAAAGGGTTTCACAAGCCCGATGCTTCTGCCGTAGCGGATGGCCCGGCGCATGATTCGGCGCAGCACATACCCCCGGCCTTCGTTGGAGGGCAACACCCCATCGCAGATCAAAAAGGCTGATGCACGGGAATGGTCGGCAATCACCTTCATGGCCACTTCCACCAGATTGGATTCATTGCGTTTCCTTCCTGAAAGTTCTCCCACCTTTTCCATGATGGGTACAAAAAGATCTGTATCAAAATTGGTGGGCACATCCTGGAGTACGGAAATAATCCGCTCAAGTCCCAGACCCGTATCAATACTGGGTTTGGGCAAAGGCGTCATATTGCCCTCTTCATCTTTTTCAAACTGCATGAACACCAGGTTCCACAGCTCCAGCCATCGGTCGCAATCGCATCCCACGGCACAGTTTTCAGAATCACAGCCAAAGGCCTCTCCCCTGTCAATGTGGATCTCGCTGCAGGGACCGCAGGGGCCGGTATCGCCCATGGACCAGAAATTATCTTCCTCCCCCAGCCGGGAAATCCGTTCTTCAGGGACCCCTATCTTGTCCCGCCATATTTCATATGCTTCATCGTCGTCCAGGTAAACCGATACATGGAGTTTTTCCTTGTCAAAGCCATACCCGTTGGTCAGAAGATCCCAGCCCATTTCAATGGCCTTGTCCTTGAAATAATCCCCAAAGGAAAAATTGCCCAGCATTTCAAAAAAAGTATGATGCCGGGCCGTGTACCCTACATTTTCAAGGTCATTGTGCTTGCCGCCGGCCCGGACACATTTCTGGGAGGTGACAGCCCTTGAATACTCCCGTTTTTCATCCCCGGTAAAGACCCGTTTGAACTGAACCATACCGGCATTGACAAACAAGAGGGTAGGATCATCCTGGGGCACAAGGGAGGAGGACCGAACCTGCTGGTGATTATGTTTTTTAAAATATTCTAAAAAGATTTTCCTGGCTTCATTACCTGTCATGTTCGTCTCCTGGTTTTCGCTCCCGATCTTTATTTTCGGTTTTCATCTGTGCTTTTCGCCTAGGGCTTTACCCCTGGCCAATGAAAATTATTCTTTGGTCTTGGCCTTGCTCGGGCCTGCATCAGCAATCCCCAATGCCTCTCTGACTTTGGTTTCTATTTTCCCAAATATATCGGGATTATCAATTAAAAATACCTTTACATTTTCTCTGCCCTGGCCAATACGTTCTCCTTCAAAAGAATACCAGGACCCGCTCTTATCAACAAAATCCAGCTCAACCCCCATGTCCAGCAAATCACCGGTCCGGGAGATTCCCTCCCCGTACATGAGATCAAACTCCACACTTTTAAAGGGGGGGGCCAGC
This sequence comes from Desulfobacteraceae bacterium, assembly GCA_030638935.1. Taxonomy (GTDB): domain Bacteria; phylum Desulfobacterota; class Desulfobacteria; order Desulfobacterales; family Desulfobacteraceae; genus NBML01. The sequence continues at coordinate 3,987 of DAOWDR010000070.1, forward strand.
TTGTTTTTCACCACCTTGACCTTGGTCCTGTTTCCCATGATATCCTGACCTTCCTTAATGGCGGCAGCCCTTCTGATCTCAAGGCGCATGGAGGCATAAAATTTTAATGCGTTACCGCCGGTGGTGGTCTCTGGGTTACCGTAGACAACACCAATCTTCATCCGGATCTGGTTGATAAAGATAAGGGTGGTATTGGTTTTACCAATGGTACCGGTGAGTTTCCGCAGGGCCTGGGACATGAGGCGTGCCTGGAGACCCATGTGGGAGTCTCCCATTTCTCCTTCAATTTCAGACCGGGGCACAAGGGCTGCCACCGAGTCCACGACCATGATGTCGATCCCCCCGCTCCTGACAAGCATGTCGGCAATTTCAAGGGCCTGTTCCCCGGTATCGGGCTGGGAGATCAAAAGCTCGTCGCAATCCACGCCAAGCCGTTTGGCATAGGCAACATCCAGGGCATGCTCGGCATCAATAAAGGCGGCAATACCTCCACTTTTCTGGGCCTCGGCAACGGCATGGAGGGCCAGGGTTGTTTTCCCGGAAGATTCCGGTCCATAAATCTCAATGACCCTGCCCCGGGGATATCCACCCACCCCCAAGGCCTTGTCCAGGGCCAGGGACCCCGTACGGATCACCGGTACGGCTTCCACTTCCCGACCGCCCAATTTCATTATGGACCCCTTACCAAACTGGCGTTCAATCTGACTCATGACTGTCTGGACTGCTTTTTCCTTGTCTAAATTTTTTTCCATCCCTTTTCTCCTAAAACAAACCCAATATATATAAAAATTTGAGCACAAGTGCTGCCAGCACCCCTGCCATTATGTCATCCAAAACAATACCTGCACCCCCTGAAAATTTATTTTCAAAATATTTCACAGGAACCGGCTTTAAAATATCAAAACATCGAAAGGCTATAAAGCCCAGAATAATGGTTAGCCAGCTTAAAGGAACCAGGGTCATGGTGACGCAAAAACCGGCTATTTCGTCGATAACGATGCTGCCGGGGTCCTTTTCTCCCATTATAATTTCAGCCTTGTCCGCCACATAAACAGACAGAAGGATCAGGCTGACCAGAAAAAAAGCAACAAGGCCTGGGTTCATCCAGGTCATAAGCCAGATTAAAGGAATGGCGGCCAGGGTGCCAAAGGTACCAGGCGCTACTGGTATGCGACCCAGGCCGAATCCGGTTGCACCCAAGATTATCAATTTTTCGGGAACCCTCATCTTATGTTTTCCATATGCATCCATTTTGTATATCCTGTTCTAGGCCCTGTCAAGGGTATTCACCTCTGCAATAATCCTTGCATAGACATCCTGCAAGGGCAGGTCCTTCTCAATGGCTATTTTTTTACACGCCTCATATTCGGGCATGAATCTAATTTTTTTTTCCGGGTCCGTAATTTTTTTCACCATGATTGGACCCAAACTTGTTTCCCGGGTCACCACCTCACGTTCCAGCACCGCCCGCTCACAGGCATGGTATCGCAGGCCAATGGCCGTGGTCTGGGTCAGGATCAAACCAGATAAACGTTCAAGGTCTTTACCACGGCAAATCACCTCGATCAGGGTACCGGGCCTGTTCTTTTTCATATAAACAGGGGTAAAGGAAACATCCAGGGCCCCTTGTTCCAAGAGCAGGTCCATGACAAACCCCAAAATTTCCGGGTTCATATCGTCAACATTGGTTTTGACCACAAATACAGTTTCCCGGTCTAAATCTGATGAAGCTGCTGCCCTGCCCAAAACCATGCGCAAAAGATTGGGCAGCCTGGAATTGGTTTCCCGTTTTCCAGCCCCATATCCTATACCAAGGATCTCCATTTCCGGCATTGGCCCGAAATCCTTTACAAGGGTGGCCACAATTGCCGCTCCTG
>DAOWDR010000238.1 GCA_030638935.1 Desulfobacteraceae bacterium
ACAGGGGGTTGTCCTATTTTGCGAGATATAAAAATTGACTTTTTCAAGAAATTTGGTTAAATCAAAAGGTTTTAATACTATGAATGTAAAGGAATAATAAAGAGTCATGGTCACACTTGATTTTGAACTTGATTTTAAAAAGGGCAAGGGGTTGATTCCTGCCATTGCCCAGGACTGCAACACAGGTGAAGTCTTGATGTTAGCCTATATGAACCAGGAATCGTTCAATGAAACCCTGGCTTCGGGCAAAGCAACCTATTACAGCCGTTCCAGACAAAATCTGTGGAAAAAAGGCGAAACATCGGGACATGTCCAGCATGTAAGGGAAATCCGGGTGGACTGCGACCATGATACTATCCTTTTAAAGGTTGACCAGGTTGGCGGTGCCGCCTGCCACAAAGGCTATAAGAGCTGCTTTTTTAAGATAGTTGAAAACAATGAATTGAAAATTGTGGAGAAAAGGGTCTTTGACCCGGAAAAGGTGTATAAATAATGGAAAAAATACTGAAACTCGGTATCCCCAAAGGGAGCCTCCAGAATGCGACGATTAATCTGTTCAAACGTTCGGGCTGGAAGATCAATGTGGAAGGCAGAAGCTATTTTCCGGATATTAACGATGAGTCCATTGAATGTGCTCTCTGCCGTGCCCAGGAAATGTCCATCAATGTTGAAAGTGGCGTCATTGATGCGGGTTTAACCGGACTGGACTGGGTGGCGGAACATGAATCCGATGTCCATGTGGTGACAGATCTTATTTATTCAAAGGTCAGTGCCCGTCCTGCCCGTTGGATCATTGCAGTGGCAAATGATTCCGACATTAAAAGCCTGGAAGATCTAGAGGGAAAGACTATTTCCACGGAATTGCTCCAGTTTACCAAACGGTTTTTTGCGGCGCGAAACATAGATGTTAATGTGAAGTTCTCCTGGGGTGCCACAGAAGCCAAGATCGTATCCGGTCTTGCCGATGCCATTGTTGAAATCACTGAAACCGAAAGTACTATCCGGGCCCATAATTTGCGGGTGATCCACGTGGTCATGGAGACCAATACCCAGCTCATTGCCAATAAAAATGCCTGGGAAGATCCTAAAAAAAGGGAGAAAATCGAGCAGATTGCCATGCTGCTCCAGGCAGCACTGGTAGCAGACAAGCTGGTGGGCATTAAAATGAATGTGCCGGAAAATAAAATCGCCAAGATTGTTTCCCTGCTGCCCAGTCTGAATGCGCCTACCATTGCCTCCTTATATCAGTCTGATTGGTTTTCTGTTGAAACCATAATTGATACTGGTATTGTTAGGGACTTGATTCCCAGACTGCTCAAGGAAGGGGCAGAAGGCATTATTGAATATCCTTTGAACAAGGTACTGTAAAATGACTGTTGCAAGGCGTTGTGAAAAAATCACCCCCTTTATTGTGATGGATATTTTAGAAAAGATTCACAAAATGGAGGCCCAGGGTATTGAGGTGGTACACATGGAAATCGGGGAGCCTGATTTTAATGTGCCTGCCTGCGTCAACCAGGCCAGTATTGAGGCCTTTTCCCGGAATGAAACCTGCTATACCCATAGTCTTGGTGATATCCGCCTGAGGGAGGCCATCAGCAAATATCACAAAGACACCTATGGTACCAGGGTGGATCCGGGACAGATTCTTGTGACTTCAGGAACTTCTCCTGCAATGCTCCTGCTTTTTTCAGCCCTGGTGGATCCCGGGGACGAGATTATTATTTCCGATCCCCACTATGCCTGTTATGCTAATTTTATCAATTATGTTCAAGGGGTTCCAGTTCCGGTAAAGGTTTTTGAGGATGAGGGCTTTGTCTATACTCCTGAAGCTATTGAGGCTGTGATCACCCCAAGGACCAAGGCCATATTTATCAATTCCCCTTCCAATCCAACAGGGAATGTGATTCCCAGGGACAGGATGGAGGAAATAGTGGCCGTGGCAGAGGCCCATGGGCTGTATATTATTTCAGATGAGATCTACCATGGATTGGTATACGAAGGCCAGGAACATTCCATATTAGAATTTACCGACAAGGCCTTTGTGCTCAACGGATTTTCCAAACTCTTTGCAATGACCGGTCTGCGCCTGGGATATTTGA
>DAOWDR010000483.1 GCA_030638935.1 Desulfobacteraceae bacterium
CCTGGATAACAAAGAGAATATCATGGGAACCATTACCTTTGATTCCGTGATTTTCCCTTACATGGCTGGCCCGGGAGAGATTGGTGAGATTCATCCCATGTTTGCCGGTCTGTCCGGCCTCATGAAAACGGCCAACAAGGAGATGCCCGATACCCAGGTCAAGGTGGTGGATTTTTCCTATAAACAGCCTAAAAAGAGCATATCCCGGATTGCTGATCTGTTCATTGGTGAGCTTTTGTCCCAGGATAAAAGGTGCGAGGTGGGCTATAAAAATAAAAAACGCTATGTCCTTTCCATGCACCAGAGCATTGCAGACAAAACCCAAAAGATCGTTTCCAAAAATGACACCTTGCTTGTAACCGGTGGTGCCGGGGGAATTACCTATGAGATCCTTAAACGGGTGGTTCAAACCTATCAGGTCAATCTGGTTATCCTGGATATCAATGATATATATGCAACTGACCCCAGATATTTAGTGAAGTCATCTACCCAGCCTGAACTCATGGGCATGCTTCGTCAAGACATGCCCGGGGTTAAACCCGTTGAAATCAAACGGGCCCTGGATCGGCTGACCCGGGTGCGCCAGTCAGTGGATAACATTGAGTACCTCCAATCCCTGGGGGTCCGGGTGGATTACAAATGTGTGGATGTCACGGATTATGGGGCTGTGAAAAAAGCCATGGATTCCTGTGACCGGATTGACGGCATCTTCCATGCAGCCGGTATGGAAATGAGTCAGTTCATTCCCAAAAAAGAGCTCTGGTCCTTTGAACTGGTGGTGGATGTAAAGGTCAAGGGCATGCGCAATTTGCTTGAGGCGGCCAAGGAGCGTGACTATAAATACTTTTTCACCTTTTCCTCGGTCACTGCCCGGTTCGGCAACCAGGGCCAGGTGGATTACACGGCTGCCAATGATTTTCTTGGCAAGACCCTGTTTCTGGAAAAACAGCGTCATCCGGAAAGAAGTTATAAGGTCTATGCCTGGACAGCCTGGGGCGGGGTGGGAATGGCCACTAATCCAACTGTGAAGAAAGTTCTGGAAGACAGGGGGATTCAGTTTCTGCCCATGGATCAGGGGGTGAAATTTTTCATGGCCGATCTTTTGGACAAAACAGAATCTGAAATGGTTTTTTCCGGTCTGGATTATGACTTTGACATTGACGGCCTTTTGGGTGATCCTGCTGATAAAGCGTTTCCCTTTCTGGATGATATAGTCGAACAGACAGGGTCCAGCGTGACCTATTCCCGGGTCCTGGACCTGAAACACGACATTTTTCTCCGCGACCACACAATGGGGGATATTCCGCTATTTCTCGGGTCAACCGGTATCGAGACCATGGCCGAGGTGGCAAGGTCATTGTCCGGGGAGAATAAATATTTTATTGGGTTGTCTGATTTTTCCATTCCCTATGGCATCAAACTTCTCAAGGGGCGTCCAAAAGAGTTGATGATCCAGGGCAGTCAAGCAGGTGAAAATGCCATTGAATGCAATATTTCCTCTGTTTTCAAAAATCCCGGGGGTATGGTCATGGGAGATCCCAAACTCCATTACCAGGGCACTTATCAATTTTCAAAGAAGGGCCTTGCACCCAAGAAGATTGATTTGCCACAATTTTCCCCTGTTTCCTTTGACGGGGATATTAACAGCCTGGTATATCACCCGAGGCGGTTGTTCATGTTCGGGCTCTTTGGCACCATCGTGGATATTAATTCCTTTGACGGAACCACCCTTGTGACCACGCTCAGGGACAAAAGCACTGCTGACTTTTTTAAAGGTGTGAAAGATCCCAGGTTTGTTGCGGCTCCTGTCCTGGTGGATGCCATGTTCCAGACCGGCGGTCTTTTGGAGTTCTTTACCAGTTCCAGAACGGTATTGCCCTACAGGATTCATGCTCTGAATTTTTATGGAAATATCCAAAAAGATCAGCCCTACTATTGCATCACCCAGAAAATAAATTCCAATGGGGAAACCAATACCTATGACCTGACCCTGACCGATTACAAAGGCAATGTATCTGTGGAAATTTTAGGGTTTGAAATGGTGAAACTCAACCAGCTGGCATTGGAGGATAGGATTTCAGATAAGGTTTCCTTTAAATCTGCAAAAAATGAAAATGGGGAAACCGTGTCATAATCAGTTTTTATTTGTTGTAAATTAGAAGAGGCTGCCTGTAATTTTCCAGGCAGCCTTTTTTTCTCAAGGGAGTGGATCATGGAAATCGGATTTGAAAACAGGGTGGCGATTGTTACAGGAGCTGGCGCTGGTATTGGCCGGGCTTATGCCCTTGACCTGGCAAAAAGAGGGGCAAAGGTGGTGGTTAATGATATGGGGAAAACACCCCATGGGGAATGGACTGCCGATGGTGTGGTGGATGAGATTCGCTCCAATGGGGGGCAGGCCTGTGCCAGTCATGAGTCCGTGGCCAAGATGAAGGGGGGGCAGCAAATGGTTGAGATGGCCCTGGATAATTTTGGAGGGTTGGATATTCTCATTAACAATGCCGGTATTTTAAGGGACCGGACCTTTATTAAAATGACCGAGGAAGAATGGGATGAGGTGATTGGGGTTCATTTAAAGGGGGCATTCTGCGTGACCCAACCCGCTGTGAAATATATGAAGGAAAACCAATACGGCCGGATTGTATTTACCGCCTCCTCATCGGGTATGTACGGGAATTTTGGACAGTCCAATTACGGGGCTGCCAAGATGGGGGTGATCGGGCTGATGAACACCTTAAAGCTGGAGGTGGGAAAGTACAATATAAGGGTCAACACAGTTGCCCCAAATGCAGACACCGGCATGACCAGCGGGGTGTTTTCCCAAGAGGTGGCAAAGAGAATCAGGCCCCAATTCAATACCCCTTTGGTGACCTATCTTTGTTCCAAAGAAAATGATGTGTCGGGCCAGGTGTTTACCATGAGTGCCGGGTGGTTTGCCAGGTCTGCCATGGTGTC
>DAOWDR010000591.1 GCA_030638935.1 Desulfobacteraceae bacterium
GCCACATCCTTTATCCAGCCAAGGCCATAATAGGTTGCACCACCAATGATGATGACAAATAAAATGGCCATGACAAAGGAAAGAATTTTTCCGGCAAGGGTTTTTTGAACTTTGCGTTCCATTCCCTCAAGCCCCATTTTACATGCCTCAAGGTGGACAATATAAACCAAGGCAATATACGAAATAATCGCCGGTAAAAATGCATGTTTGATGACTTCCACATAGGTAATACCAACATATTCCACCATTAAAAATGCGGCAGCACCCATAACAGGCGGGGTGAGCTGACCGTTTGTGGAGGCTGCGACTTCTACGGCTCCCGCTTTTTCAGCCGAAAACCCGACTTTTTTCATCAGGGGGATGGTAAAGGTACCAGTGGTGACCACATTGGCAATGGAAGATCCCGACACAAGTCCTGTCATACCGGAAGAGACAACGGCTGCCTTGGCAGGTCCCCCTTTCATATGACCTAAGCCTGCAAATGCCGTTCTGATAAAATAATTACCCGCACCCGCAGATTCCAGCAAAGACCCGAAGAGCACAAACATAAAGACCATGCCCGTTGAGACCCCTATTGCCACCCCGTAAACCCCTTCTGTGGTCAGCCAGTAATGGGTCATGCCCTTCACAAGGCTGGCCCCTTTATGGGCAATCACATCGGGCATGTATTGTCCTGCAAAGGTATAAGTAATAAAAACCAGAGCAACCACCATCAACGGGGGGCCTAGAGCCCTTCTCGTTGCTTCCAATAACAGAATTAATCCCACCACGGCCACCACAAGGTCAAAGATTATGGGGTCTCCGGGGCGTTCCGACAATGCCGCATAAAAAAAGAATAGATAGGATGCACAGAAAGCTGCAAGCAATCCCAGGAACCAGTCCTGGGCGGGAATATAATCCCTGGGCGAAGATTTAAAGGTGGGATAGGCTGTATAGGCCAAGAACATTGCAAATGCCAGATGGATGGCACGGGCTTCCGTAGAATTGAATACCAGGATATTGAAAATAAATGGCAAGGGAGACGCATACCATAATTGGAACAATGTCCAGGCCAGGGGGACAAAAAATAAAACTTTTTTGGGAATCGCACCGACGGGGTTCCGTGCTCCGGTATCCGCCTCGGCAATCATCTCCTGCAGTGCATCCGGGTCGGCTGCAGCACTATTTGCTTCGGTCATTATGGCAATTCCTCCATGGGGAAAAAGATTGTATGCAAAAACAATCAAAGTGTGTGATCTAAAAAGATCACACACTTTGATCCTAACCTAGACAGGATTTACATCAGCCCTGCTTCTTTGTAGTATTTTATGGCACCGTCATGGAGAGGTGCGGAAAGACCGTCTTTGATCATTTCCTCTTTTTTCAGGTTTGCAAATGCAGGATGGAGTTTTTTAAACTGGTCAAAATTTTCAAATACCGCTTTAACCACCTGATAAATTGTATTTTCAGGAACCTTTGAAGAGGAGACAAAGGTAGCGCCCACGCCAAAGGTTCTGGTATCGGCATCTGTTCCGCGGTACATGCCGCCGGGGATGGTTGCCATTCTGTAATAATCTGCATCCTTAACCAGTTTTTCAATCACAGGGCCGTCCACGGTAACCATTACAGAGTCACAGGAAGTGGTGGCTTCTTTGATGGATCCGGAAGGATGACCAACCGTAAATACAATGGCGTCAATTTTATTGTCGCACAAGGCACTTGACTGCTCGGCAGACTTCAGCTCGGAAGCCAGCTTGAAATCAGCCTTTGTCCAACCCATGGCTTTCATGACAACTTCCATGGTACCGCGCTGTCCGGAACCTGGATTGCCGATGTTGACCCGTTTGCCTTTAAGATCCATGAAATTTTTAATGCCGGAATCAGCTCTTGCAACGACAGTGAAAGGCTCGGGATGAACAGAGAAGACGGCTCTCAAGTCTTTGTTGGGTCCTTTTTTTGCAAATTTGGCGGTGCCGTTATAGGCATGATACTGCCAGTCTGACTGGGCAACTCCCATATCAAGTTCACCGGCTGCAATGGCATTCAGGTTGTAAACAGATCCACCGGTACTTTCTACTGAGCAACGGATACCATGTTCTTTTCTACCTTTATTCACAAGCCGCGCTATGGCACCGCCGGTGGGATAGTAAACACCGGTAACTCCGCCGGTTCCGATGGTGGCAAAGGTCTGATCAGATGCCTGTACAGGTGCTGTGGCTATAAAAAGACCCATTCCGAAAACTGCTGCAATAGCAATAACCAATAACTTTTTCATTCTAAACCTCCAAAAAATTAATTATAAAAAATTTATATATCCATACGAACCCACTAAAATATAATCGCCAAAAGCGACCCAGCGTTCGTCCTTTCCCCCTTTCTTTTTTTTATTAAAAATAAATAACTCATTTAAAACTGAACTATAGATTGAAAAATTTTATGTTTCAATCTCAAACTTTCAACCCTAAGCAATAAGAGCAATCTTTATGCCAATACCCGTTTATGGGCCCGACAACTCCCATTACCTTTGATTATTTTGATGATATAATCAATTTTTATTTCTAACCATCCGACATAACAAGCAACTGCCCTATGAATTAAGAGGTTAACAGCGATTTGAGCATTTCATCATTTTTGAGCATTTCGTCAACGACATCGAATCATGTTTTTAGGTTGAAACCCAAAAGGAATCTACCGTTTTCGTCTGTTTTTGTAAACCTATTTTTTTTAAGGATGCGGCAATTCTCGATGGGTATTCCAATATCAACAATACAAAGGAATTAAGCATATCAACGATGAATACTGATATTTACCACGGGGGTAGGCCATGGCATGAAGATTGCTCTATATTTCTGACAGGTTGGAAGCATAATAAAAACTTTTTTAAAAGGTAACTCCCATGGACTATGAATGCATTATTTATGAAAAAAAAGACAAGATCGGCCTGATCAAACTAAACAGGCCCAAGGTGCTTAATGCGATGAACCGGCAACTATGGATTGAAATGCAGGATGCCCTTGAAGCTGTGAAACAGGACAATGATATTAAAGCGCTGATCATCACCGGGGAAGGACGCGCCTTTTCAACCGGGGCAGATCTTAAGGATTCAAAAGATAGAAGCATTGAAGACTACAGGGTATACCTTGAATCTCTGCAGGAGGCATCAAGAAAAATCATACGGTTTGAAAAGCCCACTATTGCAGCCATTAACGGTTATGCTCTGGGTTCCGGATATGAGCTTGCCCTGGCCTGCGATATCCGCATTTCTGCAAAAGAGGCTCTCATCGGGTCCCCCGAGGCAAGAGTAACATCGTCTGTCACCGGTGGCGCATTTCGTCTTGTTCAGGACCTGGTCGGGCCCGGTAAAGCAAGGGAACTTCTTTTTACAGCAGAAAATATAACCGGCGAAGAAGCTGAACGCATTGGTCTTGTCAATAAGGCAGTACCTTTGGATGAATTGATGGAAGAAGCTATGACCATGGCCAAAAAGATTGTCGTTAACTCTTCTTTTTCCCTGAAACTCATTAAAAAAGGTTTTCTTATGGCCCAGGGAGAGAGCAGTCTTGAGGCTCTAATGGATTACGAAATTGAAGGTTGTCTCGCCTGTGTTTCAACTAAGGAAAGGGAACTATCCTTAGATAACTTCGAGCAGAGAAAAAAATAACCAAAGGAAAAAAAATGTTAGATAAAGTGCTCAACGCCAAATCAGTTGCCATAATCGGTGCATCAAAAAACAAAACAAAGCGGGGATACCAGGCCATTAAAACCCTTAAAGCAGACGGTTTTGAGGGGGAAATTTATCCGGTAAACCCAAAAGAGGATATGATTTTGGGACTTCGCTGTTTTAAGGATATTACCGAGATTGAAGGTCCTGTAGATCTTGCCTTGATTACAACGCCTGCCAGAACAATTCCGAATATTATAAGGAAGTGCGGTGAAAAAAAAGTTGCCGGTGCCGTTATTATAGCCGGAGGTTTCAGAGAACTGGGTGCCACCGGGAAGGAGCTTGAGCAGCAAGTTGTTACTGCGGCAAAAGAAACCGGTGTCAGATTAATTGGACCAAATACGTCTGGAATGATTAATTTGAAAAGCAATCTGAACCTTGTCGGAATTCAAAACGCACCCAAGGGGAATATTGCCCTGCTCTGTCAAAGCGGCAATATGGCGCTTACGCTCATCACAGAAGCCACCGTTCGCAAGCATGAGGGTTTTACCTACTATGTCGGTGTTGGAAATGAAGCAGATATCAAGTTCCATGAGTATCTTGAATTTTTTAGAAATGATCCGGACACCAAAGCCATCCTGATGTATGTTGAGGGTATGAGTGAGGGGCGCAAATTTTTGCAAGAAGCCCATAATACAAGCAAAGAAAAACCAATTATCCTGTTAAAAAGCGGAAGGTCGGCCACGGGTAAAAAATCTGCAGGCTCTCATACGGGATCACTTGCAGGAATGAGTGAAGTAGCAAAGCTGGCCTATGAACGGGCCGGTATCATCGTGATTGAAAATTCAGATGAGCTGTTTCCGGTTGCAGAAACACTTTCAAGTCAATCCGCCATTAAAAACAATTCCATCGCCATACTTGCCGATGGCGGGGGACATGCTACCATTGCTGCTGATCTCTTGAGTGATTATGGTGTTAATTTACCGGAATTATCTGATAAAACGAAGGAAAAATTAAGAAAAATTTTGCCTGATGCAGCATCGGTTGTCAATCCTGTGGATGTGGCAGGGGGAACGGATTCTGACCCGAGCCTGTTTGCAGATTGTGCCAAGATTATACTAAAGGATCCCAATGTCGGCGGATTATTGGTTGTTGGCCTTTTTGGCGGATACGGCATCAGGTTCGAAAAAAGCCTTGCCATTGGAGAAGAAGCCGCAGCCCATCGATTAGGGGCAATGGTAAAAAAAAGGAATAAGCCGATTTTTATGCATTCCCTTTATGGTTCATACGAGTCCAGAGCTCTGGATTTACTGCGGCATTATGATATACCGGTTCATGATTCCCTGGATATTTCCTGTAAGTCTGTAGCCTCGCTTTGCAAATATGGTAATTATTTAAAATCATACCATGCCAAAACAAATTTTATTTTTAATTGGAGGGACAAAGCAAAAGAAGAAGGCCAGCAGATTATTGATAATGCCAAGAAAGAAGGCCGTCATGTCCTTTTAGAGCATGAAGCAAAGCAGTTGATCATGCTGCATGGTGCTCCGACATCTGTGGGACAGGTGGCCAAAACCGAAGATGAAGCCTGGCAAATTGCAAATAAAATCAAAGGGAATGTTGTACTCAAAATTGTTTCACCGGATATCCTGCATAAAAGTGATGCCAAGGGTGTTAAACTGAACCTAGGTTCTGAAAATGAGGTTAAAAAAGGATTTAGGCAGATTATTAAAAGTGCAAAGGACTATTCCCCGGATGCAGATATCCGTGGGGTTCTTGTTGCACCAATGGCTCGCAAAGGACTTGAGGTCATCATCGGGACAAAAATTGATGAGCAGTTTGGGCCGGTTATCATGTACGGACTTGGCGGTATCATGGTTGAAATAATGAAGGATGTGACATTCTGGGTGCTGCCTGTCTCTCCGACCTCTAGTAAAAAAATGCTGGAAGACACAAAGTCTTCTGTTCTTTTAGACGGCGTAAGAGGGCAGAAGGGATATGATAAAAAAACATTAAAAAAACTTATATCCATGTGTTCAGAGCTGATTGAATCCTATCCTGAAATTGAAGAAATGGATCTTAATCCGGTTATTCTTTATGAACAGGGGCTGGATGTGGTTGATGCACGAATTATATTGAAAAAATAAGCCTAATGTCGATGAAATGCTCAAATTTCGCAGTGTCCTTGATTTTTATTGGTATGTTTACTGACGCCATAACGATTCATGTGTGAAAAATGAGCATTTCATCAATAAAAGCGATACTGCCGATTGATTTTTCTTCACCACCATGTTAGTAGAACTCCTTGAAATTAAAGCTTGTATTAAACATTATTTGATTACCAGTTAAAATTTTAATCCTTCTGTAAAATCATAAAACAGGAACCCCATGATACCTGCTATTAAATCTTATATGAACGATCACAGGCTAAAAATGCTTGACCTGCTGGAAGAACTGGTATTAATCCAGAGCGGTTCCAGGAACAAACCAGGCATAGACCGTGTCAGCAGGCGAATTGCTTTGGAAATGGAAACCATGGGATTTTCCTGTGAGTTTCAGAAAGAGACGAAATACGGCAACCACCTCATTGCCAGAAGCCCTAATATTGCTTTTGATACAAATAAGGGGAAAAAACAGATCCTAATCACCGGACACATGGACACTGTATTTCCCGCTGATACCACCTTTAATTATTATACGGAGGATGAAACCCGCTGTTTTGGACCGGGGGTTGCAGATATGAAGGGTGGTCTTGTGGTGGGCATATTTGCCTTAAAAGCCCTGTGCCACACCCATGGGATACCCAAAAACCGGATAACCTTTATTTTTAATTCCGACGAGGAAATTGGCTCCCCCTCCTCCCGGGGTCTCATCCAAAGGGAAGCACAAAAAAGCCGTTTAGCCTATGTACTGGAAGCCGGGGGCCTTTCAGGGGAAATTGTTACCGGCCGCAAGGGAAATATGTCCATTCGTCTTGGGGTGGAAGGCGAAGCAGGCCATGCTGCCTTTGCCGGTAAAGACAAGGCCAGCGCCATTCTGGAGCTGGCCCATAAAACCATTGCCATTGAACAGCTAAATGACCCGGAAAAGGGAATATCCGCCAATGTGGGCACCATTGAAGGGGGACTGGGTTCCAATACCATTGCCCAGCATGCCAAAGCCGCCATTGATTTCAGATTTGTAGCCGACGGGGAAGATGAAATACTCAAAACAAAAATTAAAAAAATTGTCTCCTCCCAGACCGTTCCCAGAACCAATTCCCAAATGACCATTGACAGCCACCGGCCGGCCATGCCCCAGACAGAGGCCAACAAGAACTTATTCAACAAGATAAAAACCATTTCAGATGAGCTTGGAATACCTGTGGTACCTGAGCTGAGACAAGGAGAGTCCGATGCCAACCTCATTGCCAGAGAGGGTATCCCCGTTATTGACGGATTAGGCCCCATAGGTGCAAAGGACCACAGTGAAGATGAATACATTAAAAAAACAAGCCTCCGTGAAAGGGCTGTTCTCTTTGCCAATATGCTTGCCTGCATTTAAAAAAATGACAACGCCTCAAAGTGCAAAGAGATCTTTCCCATCACATTTTTTCCCTATCCTTTTAAAGGTCCTTTCAATGGGATTTTTCCTTGTGCTTAGCCTCCATGGCTGTGGCAGTAAGCCTGCTTTCCTGCCAATACCAAAGACAGAGCTGCCGACTATTTCCTTTAACGGTTTTTATATCCCTAAGTTTCCCACGGCCCAGGGGCAGCTCAATTTTGCCAAATCCTGGTTTGAAGATGGGAATGAAAAAAAAGCAACCCTGCTAATTGTTTCAGAACTATTTCCCAGGGCCCGTTTACAATGTGGAAATGCCGCCCTGGCACTGGCCTATACGAATCTGGGAGAGGATTATAGGTTTGCTTCAAGGGATAATTTTTTAAAGGCAATTGCCGAATATCAAAAAATTCTGGACCAATACCGGGATCAGCCAGTGATTCTGGCAAAGGCCCATTGGTACCTGGGCTGGATCCATTGTCAACTTTTGGGAGAAAAACAAAAAGGCCTTGTCCATTTCAGAATAATTGCCTTCCAATACCCAGGGGTGACCATGGAATTATCCTCGCCAGTCCCCTGGGTCAGTCTTGTCTATCCCCAGGACCCGGCCAAGGAAAGATTAGACACCAGGATTTCCAAAAAGCATTGGGCCGGAATTGCGCTTTTGGAAATCATTCGCAATGCCCCACCGGATGAAGCAATCATGGCATTTGATGCACTCTGGCAGGGATATAAAAATAGTGTTGAAACCGGATTTGCCTTAAAATTAATGTTGGAAAATCCTTTATTGGCAGAATATTCCCGTTCCCATGTCCCCGTATTTTTGGCCCAGAGCATTGCCAATCCATATTTAGCAAAAGAAATCCAAACCCTTGCAGGGAAAAATTAAGCGCCATGATCCTGAAAGAACATCTGAGCCGATTTATGCACTCTTTCCAGATTCGGGTCTTTCTGTCCCTGACCCTGATCATTGTCATAGTGATTCCAGGAACCGGATATTTTTGTTATCTACAGGCCCTGAAAGTGACCCAAAACCAAATGCAGCAGTATGCACAGGGGACGGCGGTTCA
>DAOWDR010000122.1 GCA_030638935.1 Desulfobacteraceae bacterium
GGGATACCCGGATGAGATTAATAAAGAAAGAAATATATACATTGGCATTGGAATCAGCCTTTCAAAGATTTTTAATAATTTTTCCATGAAAAAAACGGCCAGGGTGTTTAATTATTACCAACTGCCGTACACTTACATAAGCATGGATAAAGATCTTAATAAATAGGACTCATGGTTTGCCATTGCCCAATCCAACCGGGCCGGAGACTGCCGTCCCTATTATTAAGAGGGGTCCTCCTTTTTATCCAGACAAATCACCTGGATACTTCCGTTGATCACCACCCATTTCAGGTCAAAGTCAAATAAGCGGATGCCGTAAATCTTATCGGGTTCATCCCTGTTTTTGGCACAATATCCGGGTCTGGGATCATTTTCAAGTACCTGGGTGATGATGGATCTAAGATCCGGGATTTCTTTTTCCAGAATGGCACACTGGCCAAGGGCCTTGTCTGAAAAATTTATGTGGAATCCGGGGTCTGGAGGTCTTGGGGCAAAACCGCCGGTGGCATGGGGAATGATATCTGAATAGGGCAGATAGGGTTTGATGTCCACCACCGGGGTTTTATCCAGAATATCCACTCCCCTAAGATGGAGAATCGCTCCCTGACTGGTTATCTCAACGGATTTAAGCCTTACCGCAGACATACCCACAGGATTTGGCCTGAAGGGGGAGCGGGAGGCAAAAACCCCGACTTTTTTGTTGCCGCCCAGGCGGGGGGGGCGGACCATGACAGGCCAGTCCTTTGTGATAGCCTTGTGAAAGACAAAGATCAGCCAGATATGGGAAAATCCGGAAAGTTCCCTTATTGCCTCTTCCCTGGCAAATTCCGGGTGAAAGACCAGGGTGGCCGGTGCTTTTTCCACCAGATTCATCTGCCTGGGAATCCCGAATTTTTCTTTGAAACAGGTGTTAAGGGTGGCTATGGGTTTAAATGGGTATTCCATAAATTCTCCAGGGTATGAACCTGTTTTTCAAAATAGGTGATTGTTTGACAAAGTTTATCCTTAATAGGGGAAGAAAGGAAGGCTTTGTACGGAAGAGATAAAAAAAGAATGATTTTGCTCCTTTGTTTGAGTATGGTGGATATTAAAAAATAAAATAAAGGAGGGGAAATATGAAATTTGTGGGGTTGATGCTCCTGGTAGGTATTGTATTTCTTGGCGGCCTCAAGTTGTTTTCAAGAAAACTATTATATTTTCCCACCCAGGTGAGTAAATCAAGGCTTGCCTATCTGAAAACAAATTTTGACCGGGTTAAGGAAATTACCATTCCAATTGAAGGAAAAGGGTCTCTCCATGGCTGGCTGATTCAAAAGGATCTGGAAAATTTGCCCATCATCTTTTATTTTGGGGGCAATGCCGAAGAGGTGTCCCTTAATATGGAGGATTTTATCCAAAATATTGATGCCAATGTGGTAATGGTCAATTATCGGGGTTTTGGCCAAAGCAATGGATCTCCGGAGGAAACGGTATTGAAATCAGACTCTCTGGCCATATATGATGCCCTGGTTGAAAAATATAATATAAACCCCGGCAGTGCAGTTGCCTGGGGCAGGAGCATCGGCTCATCCATGGCCTGCTTTCTTGCCCTGGAGCGGGGACTTGCCAGGCTGATCCTAACCTGCCTCTTTGACAGTATTGAGTCGGTGGCAGCCAATTATTATCCCGGGTGGCTGGTTGGGATGGTATTAAAGGATAAACACAGGACCATTGATTTTTCATCCCGGATTACTGCAAAAACCCTGGTGCTGGCAGCCAGGGAGGACGAGGTGATTCCTCCAAAAAATACCATGGATCTATATGAGAGTCTGACCGGTCCAAAGGAATTGGTGTATATTGAAGGGGCCGGGCACAATACCATTTCCGGGTTTACGGCTTACCATGGGGCTGTGAATCAATTTCTGGCAAGGACAAAAAAGGAGGGAAAAAAATAAAAGAGCTGTTTATCAAAGGGAAGTATTGGGGGACAAAAATTGTTTAAGTATGCTGTACTTTTTTAAATCGGTGTCAATCCAATGTTTTTGATAAGCAGCTCTTTTTATCGGGTGATCCGTTCAAAGCCGTTGGCTTTGAACGGATTTGCTTTTAGAGTAATGTTAACAAATAGAAGAAAACAATGGCATTTATCAACCAGAAAATTGCTTTTGCAGCCCCCAGGTTCAGGCTGCTTGCATCAATATTAAAGGCAATAAATCCATGGTCAACCTGTTTTTCAGAATCTTCAGGTGTAAAGAAGTAAACCATTACATGGAAAATTTTGTTGAGTATCTCTTTCATTTTGTCACCTCCGGGTTAGGGCTATATAAAAACCAGATAGACTGTATCTGATTGATTTTCTTTATGTTGAAAATATATACAATGTTTGATATTTAGTAAAATTAAAACAATTAATCCTTTGGTTAAGAGATACTAATGATACCCGATTTAAACCGCCTTAAGGTATTTTATTTTATATTTGCCTTTAAAAGTGTTGCCCTGGCAGCCAGAGAGTTAAATATAACCCCGTCAGCCGTGAGTCAGGCTTTGACAAAACTTGAGGCAGAACTCAAGGTTTTGCTGTTTACAAGGCTTCACAGAAAGCTTGTTCCCACCTCGGCCGGTGAGGAGTTGTTCCATATTGTATCTCCTTTTATCCGGGACCTTGAAGCCGGTATCGAAAAAATTCTCCAGGCAAAACAAGTGCCGTCGGGCATGCTGCGCATCGGTTCTCCCATTGAGTTTGGAAAATCCTATTTCCCGGGGATATTTGCCGCCTTCCGCAAAATTTATCCGGAAGTGGTCTTTACCTTGAGCCTTGGTGACCCCTCCCGGATTTTCCCAATGATCGACAATGGAGAAGTGGATTTCGGGCTGGTGGACGTTTTTTTGACCCGTGATCAGATACAGGGTGATTTCGGGGTCTACAGCAGTGAACCCCTGATTGAGGAAGAGGTTATCCTTGCCTGTTCAAAAATTTATTATGACCGGGAAATACAGGGGGACCATTCCTTTGAAAACCTTGCCGCAAAAGAGTTTATTTCCTATCAAAAATCATCCTTGACCCTGCGCAACTGGTTTAACCATCATTTTAACAGGTTTTCCATGGGCCTGAATCGGGTCATGACTGTAGACAGTCACCAGGCAGTCATTAACGGGATTAAAAATCACCTGGGCATGGGGGTTATTGCGGCTCATATCGTGGGAAATGCCATTGAAAAGGGTGAGATCATACCCGTGCCCACCACAAAACAGGATGTAATCAACAAAATTTCTTTGGTCCAGCTCCAGGACAAGGTGCCAAGCCTCACGGAAAAGAC
>DAOWDR010000522.1 GCA_030638935.1 Desulfobacteraceae bacterium
AGTTCCACACCGGTATTTATTGGTGCTGTGATCATTTTCTGCATGGGATTGGTCCCGGGACTTCCCTCCCTTCCCTTTATGACCCTGGGAATTGTCATGGGGACCCTGGCCTGGTATTTTTTGCGGGCAGATGAAAAAGAGGGGGAAGATGGCCTGGTTGAAGCTGCGGCCGAAGAGGAGGCCACGGGCCAACCGGAGCAGGTGGACCATCTGTTAACCCTGGAGACAATCGAATTGGAAGTGGGTTACGGGCTTATTCCCCTGGTGGACAAACAGCAGGACGGGACGCTTTTGGGCAGGATCAGGGCCATCCGGCGGCAGTTTGCCACGGAAATGGGGATCATTATTCCACCTATTCATATTAGGGATAATTTGAACTTAAATCCTGCCCAGTACCGGCTGATGATCAAGGGGGTGGAAGCTGCTGCCACCGAATTGATGGTCAACCATTATATGGCAATGGATCCCGGGGGAGTTGCCCAGGAAATAGAGGGGATTAAAACTGTGGAACCTGCCTTTAATCTGCCGGCACTGTGGATTCCAATGGACAAAGAGGAAGAGGCAAAGTTTGCCGGTTATACGGTGGTGGATAACTCCACTGTGATTGCCACCCATCTAACAGAGATCATCCGGTCAAATTCCTATGATCTGCTGGGCCGCCAGGAGGTTCAGCATCTTCTGGACAATCTTGCCAAAACAAGTCCCAAGGCCGTTGAAGAGCTTGTGCCCAATCTGCTTACCATCGGAGTGGTGCAAAAGGTGCTTCAGAATATGCTGCGGGAACGGATTTCCATCCGGGATTTTCTCTCCATTGTGGAAACCCTGGCCGACTTTGCTCCCATGGGTAAAGATCCGGATCTGCTGACCGAATATGTCCGGCAACGGATTGCAAAGGGGATGCTTGCGCCATATTTGCAGGAAGGCAAGGTGCTCCAGGTACTTACCCTTGATCGGAAACTTGAGGAAATATTGTCCAAAAATGTCAAGCGTACCGAGCACGGCTCCTATCTGGCATTGGACCCCGTTCTGGTTGGAGAGGTGGTCAATGCTGTTTCAAAAGAGGTGGAAAAACTTATTTCCATCAATACCCAGCCAGTGATTATGACTCCACCAACCCTTCGACGGCATTTCAGGAAATTGATTGAACCTTCTCTTCCCACTGTTTTTGTGGTATCCCATGCTGAAATAGTAGATAATATAAATTTACAGGCCATTGGAAAAGTGAGTTTAAAAGATGAATAAAAAAATCTTTCGGGCAGCCAATATCCAGGAGGCCCTTGCAAATATCAAGGAAGAGATGGGGGAGGGTGCCATGATTCTGTCCACCCGGAAAATCCCAAGAAAACCTCTGGACCCTTATGCAAAAGAGATGTTTGAAATAGAGGCTGGTTTGGAGGAGGATAATACCGTCAAAGGGAATACTGCCGTTAAAACAGAGGATGAGGGTTTGATTGAGTCCTTGAAAGTAGATATTTCTGAAATCAAGGATATGATATCCATTGCGGGGTTTGGCAGCGGTATCCAGAATGTTTTGTGCCAAAATATTGAATCTGTCGGGGTGTTGGCTTCATTTTTACGGGCAGGGGTCAGTGAGCGGTTGGCCATTTCCCTGATTGAAAAAGCAGGGGAGTCTCTGGATACTAACCTTGGGCAAGCCCAGCGGATTAAAGCTTTGAAAAAAAACGTAATGACCCAGTGTTTGAAACAGCTGTCGGTTAAAGATTATTTCAATCGGGACAACTCTTCAGGCGTTCCCCATGTGGCAGCCTTTGTAGGGCCGACAGGGGTGGGCAAAACAACTACCATTGCAAAGCTTGCGGCCCTGCTAAGCCTTAAGCGCAAAATGAAGGTGGGCCTGATTTCCATAGATAATTACCGTATCGGGGCCTTTGAACAGCTCAAGGCCTATGCCGCCATCATGGGGCTTTTATGTGTGCCGGCCTTCAGTGCCCAGGACCTTTCCTGTGCCCTGGAGCGGATGAAATCAATGGATGTGGTCTTGATTGATACTGCCGGTCATAGTCATTTTGACAAGGAAAAAATAGATGAAATTCTTCAATTGATAAAAAATGATTTCGGGATTTCTGTTCATTTAACCTTGAGTGTTACCTCTGAATCTATTAATATGAAGGAAGCGGCATCTGCTTTCTCTGTATTTAATCCTGATACCTATGTATTTACAAAAATAGACGAGACCAAAAGATGCGGTAAAATTTTGGACCAGGTAAGCAATCTGAATTTGCCTGTTTCGCTGATTACAAACGGTCAGAAAGTTCCTGAAGATTTAATTGTCCCGGATAAACAGACCTTGTTGAAAATAATCCTGGGAAAGGGACCAAAAGGAGAGGTATAAGGGTGGATCAGGCAAAAGGACTTCGACAAATCGCAAAAAAAGATGCCCTGGCAAAAAGCCATGCGCATATGGCATCCCATACAAAAAAATTTCCCAAGGTCATTGCTGTCACCAGCGGTAAGGGCGGGGTAGGAAAAACCAATATTGTGGGGAATTTGGCGGTTGCCATGACCAGGAAGGGAAAAAGGGTGGTGATCATTGATGCAGATGTGGGTTTGGCCAATATTGATATTGTTTTTAATCTGCGGCCTGAATACAGTATCCGACATGTGGTCAGTGCAGAAAAAAGGCTTGATGAGGTCATGGTTAAAACCAGTCATGGCATTGGTATTGTCCCGGGGGGGTCAGGGTTCTCAGATTTAACCCAGTTGAATGAAGGGGAGAAACTAACCCTGTTAAGCGAATTTGAAACCCTTGCAGATAAGGCAGATATTATTTTTGTGGATACCGGTGCCGGTATCTCTTCCAATGTATTGTATTTTAATGCGGCCTCTGACGAATGTATTGTGGTTGCAACCACAGAGCCCACCTCCATTACCGATGCCTATGCATTGATGAAGGTTATGTCCCAAAAATATGGTACCCGATATTTTAAATTAATTGTCAATATGGTGGATTCCGAAAAGGATGCCAAAAGGGTATATGCCTCTTTAAGCAATGCCCTGGATAAATTTTTAAAAAATGTTGTGCTGGAATATGCGGGGTTTATCCCCTTTGACCGTCAACTTCAAAGGGCCGTGCAAAAACGAGGGCTGGTAATGGATGAGTTTCCAGATTCAATGGCAGCCCATGCATTGGAAACCATTGCTTCTCCCCTTCTTAACAATGGGGATGAAAACCGATCGGATGGGAATTTAACCTTTTTTATGAACAGGGTGTTCCAGGCTGCAAGGTGAAAGGGTATACAAGGAACCATATGAAAAAACCGGCAACAAAAAAGCATTTTGAATGGCGCCAAAAAAGCATTGTTGAATATGCCTATCTTGTCAAGCATATTGCTTACCGGTTCGCAAGAAGGCTACCATCCAGTGTTCTGTTTGACGAATTAATTTCAGCCGGATCTTTGGGGCTTATTGATGCAGTGGATAAATTTGATCACTCAAAGCATGTCAGCCTGAAAACCTATGCCCAGTACAGGATCAAAGGTGCTATCCTAGATGAATTGCGAAGTATGGATACTTATTCGAGATCCATGCGCAAAAAAATCCAGGATATCACAAAGGCTACCAAAAAAATTGAAGATGAAAAAGGCTCTCCGGCAACGGATTTAGAAATATGTGAATCATTGGAAGTTGATCTGGAAACCTTTCAGGATATGTTAACAAATATTCATGGGGCAGCCGTGTTGAGCCTTGATGAATTTATCAAAACCAAGAAAAATGATTCCTTTTCCCAAACCAGATTCCAATCCGGGATCAAGGGAGAAGACAATCCTGCCGATCATTTTGACAGGGAGGAACTTAAAGCTGTCCTGGCTAAAACCATTCAGACGCTTACCAAAAAAGAGCAGATGGTGGTTTCGCTTTATTATTATGACGAGTTAACCCTAAAGGAAATCGGAGAGGTGCTTTCTTTGACCGAATCCCGTATTTGTCAGATCCATACGGCGGTCCTGATCAAACTGAAAGCCAGGCTTGCCGATATTGAAATTTAAATGATAGAGGTCACCCATGTCTGATCCAAATTTAGAAGAGGAAAGTCTAATATCCCAGGATGATATTGATAAGCTCTTGGATTCATCCTCCATTGAAGAAGCAGAAGAAAAGCTTGAAACAGGGGATGATGACACCCCTGATCTGGATGAATTGGGGGAATTGTCCCAGGATGATATTGATAATCTCTTGACCGGTAACAGCCTTGATACAAGCACCGGAGAATCTGGGGATGAATCATCGGATGATGAAATGGGAGAGCTTTCCCAGGATGATATTGACAGCCTCATGGGCGGTAATGATTCGGTGGATGATGAGGGTGAGGATGAGGGTGAGGGTGAGGATGAAATGGGAGAGCTTTCCCAGGATGATATTGACAGCCTCATGGGCGGTAATGATTCGGTGGATGATGAGGGTGAGGATGA
>DAOWDR010000096.1 GCA_030638935.1 Desulfobacteraceae bacterium
CCATGATCCCGCGGTCCCACATATTGGTGGGTAAAAATTTAATTTTTGTCTCATTGGTACCGTATAAAATCCCGCTCTGTTTTGCATCAAGCAGGTCAAGGGAGATGGCCAGCAATTTTTTCCAGGGGTTTCCCCCCTTAAAAAACTCTTTTTCAATTGTATCAAGATTCAGCTTTTTCATTACACCTATTCCCTGGAAAACTAAAATGAACCCAAGCTAAAGAAGATAAAAAGCATAAGAACAGAAAATTTTAGCCCAAATAAAACACAAACACCCGGGACCGGTCAAGACAAATCCTTAAAAAGCAATTGCCTTCAACCAAATGGGAATCAATCCACCGAGATAGCCATAAAAAAACAATCTTGAAAATTATACGGTTATGTTTTATCAATGGTTGGTTTAGAAAACGGTTGGTTTAGAAAATACATACTTTTTACCCGCAGGTTTACATCAATCCATTTTAAGGTTAATACATGAGAATAGTTACACGACCGGATTTTGACGGCATTGTCTGCGCCGTCCTTCTCCATGAAGCTGAAAATATAGATTCTGATATCTACTGGGTTGAACCCAGTGAAATTCAGAACAAAAAGGCCATGATCAAAAAAGGGGATATAATTGCCAATCTTCCCTTTGATCCCAATTGCTCCCTCTGGTTTGACCACCATGTTTCCAACAAACCTGCCGTGGAGGTAAAAGGCGCTTTTGGCATTGCCCCCTCTGCAGCCGGAGTTATTTTTCACTATTATAAACAACAGGGGAAATTCAGCGGTCGATTTGATGAATTAATTCAACAAACAGATATGATTGATTCCGCAGATCTGACAAAGGATATGGTACAATTCCCGGAAAAATATCCCTATCTGCTTTTATCCATGACCATACAAAACAGGGGGGACAGCGATCAGGCCTATTGGAACAGGCTGGTCTCCATGCTTGGACAACTGCCCATTGAAACCATACTTGAGGATTCTGAAGTGCGGGAACGATGTGATGCCGTGATACTGGAAAATAGTCAGTTTGGTGACTTTTTAAACCGCCACACCACCATCATAAAAAAAATATCCATCACCGATTTCAGGTCCCTTGACATTGTCCCTTCGGGCAATCGTTTTTTAACCTATTCCCTGTTTCCAGACACTATTGCCAGTGTGAAAATAAGATATCTGGGACCGGATAAGAACCAGGTACTGCTCAGTATCGGCCGGAGCATTTTCAACCAGGGATGCCGGGTAAATATTGGAAACCTTCTTGCCAAATTTGGCGGCGGCGGCCATGCAGGTGCCGGCGGATGCAGCCTTGAAGCAGCAACAGCCCAGGAAAAAATCGATCTCATCCTTAAGACCATGACTGACAACCAAAAAGAAGATGTAAAATGACAAATATCTGGCAAAAAGAATTTAAAATAGAGGATCTGAACGGCTTTAGGAAAGACTCTATCGTGGGCCACCTGAACATTGAATTTCTGGAAAAAGGAGAAAATTTTTTAAGCGCAACCATGCCCGTTGACAAAAGTACAATGCAGCCCATGGGAATCCTCCACGGCGGGGCCTCGGTGGTTCTGGCCGAAACCCTGGGCAGTTCTGCTTCCTATATGACCCTTGACGACTCCCGCTATAGTGTGGGGCTGGAAATAAAAGCAAATCACTTGAAAAGCGTATCAAAGGGATCGGTAAAAGGCACGGCAAAACCAGTCCACCTGGGAAGGACAACCCAGGTATGGGATATTTCCGTTGAAAATGAAAAAAACGAGTTAATCTGCGTCTCCCGGTTGACCATGGCGGTGTTAAAGGTTTCAGCAGACCAGGGCAGCTAAGAAAATCAAGCCTTAAACCCATTGACGCCTGAAGGCACCATGGGAGAATTGCGGCCTTCTACAATTTTTCCTTTACACTGGCCACCTTGTCTGCCATGGTCTGGTCCCGATCGGTCCTGGTGCCGGCCTTGCTCGAGGCCGGCCACGGGGTCACGGTTCTGGACAACTTCATGTTCCGCCAGAACTCTCTGGCGGCGGTCTGCCACCACCCCCATTTCGACGTGGTCAAGGGCGACGTCCGCGACGAGGCCCTGGTCAAGGACCTCATGGCCAAGGCCGACGCGGTGATCGCCCTGGCGGCACTGGTGGGGGCGCCTCTCTGCGATGCCGACAAGGTCGGTGCCATGACCACCAACCGCGACGCGGTGCTCTCCATGCTGCCCCACCTGGGCCGCGCCCAAAGGCTCCTGATCCCGATCACCAACAGCGGTTACGGCGTCGGCGA